>CACXXY010000095.1 GCA_902771655.1 uncultured Bacteroidota bacterium
AGAAGATAAAACACATATTATTGCGTTTTCGCTTTTCTTTGGATTCTGAAATCTCGACAATTTTAGTTCACTACAAAAAGAAACGAAAATGCTTACGAGCAATCGTGGGCATTCGTTGTTTTGTAGTGTAGGTTAGTCGAGAGCCTCAGAATCAAATAATGAAGCTCACGATTTTTTTGTCGCTTGCCTTAAGGACAGGGATGTTCATTGCCTATAGTTGTGGCTTTCCCTCAGAGAAAAACTTCCAAAAGAAAATCATCACCCTGAGAAATCAACAAGTGATATTAGCTAATCATGTTGCGGACCTCTATGGAGTTGAAACACGCGAAGTCAATCAGGCCGTCAAGAACAATCCTGAAAAATTTCCAGAAGGTTACATTTTTGAACTCAATAAAAAGGAGAAAGAGGAGGTTGTCAAAAATTTTGATAACCTTGGAAAGATTTTGTATTCACCTACAAATCCTAAAGCTTTCACCGAAAAGGGACTTTACATGCTGGCTACTATTCTAAAAAGCCCAAAAGCGACAGAAACCACTCTTGCCATTGTGGAAGCATACGCTAAGTTGAAGGAATTGTCGAGGGTAATAGTGGAAATCCCGCAGCAAGAGGACAAAAGCACAGAACAGCAAGTTCTCTTGCATCGTGGCGGACAATTGGTAGAAGACATAATGAGCGACAATGACCATAGTTGAGAATTAATTCGCAAAAAATGCGAACTTTTAGAAAAAAATATTATTTTTGCACCTTGAAACAACGATGAGATGGAGATCACATTTGAGCAAGATTATTTGCGGGAACTATACTATGATGGTGTGACCTGCGACAAACAACACCGCTACCAACCACAAATCGTGAAGAAGTATATTCGCGTGGTGAACATTCTTGACTCAGTAGAAAAGGCAGTGGATTTGTACCGATATCGAGCCCTCCATTACGAGAAATTGGTTGGCAACAAAGCTGGATTAGAGTCGGTACGAGTGAACGACCAATACAGAGTTGAGTTCAAAACATCCGCAAAGGGAGGTATCACCATTTGCAACATTACAGAATTGTCGAAACATTACAAAAAGAAGTAAAGGAGGACATAATATGGGAAATTTAGGCTATGGAGCATATCCGACACACCCGGGAGAGGTGCTGAAAGACGAGATAGAAGAACGCGGCATCAGCCAACGCCAACTGGCAGAGAGTATGGGATTGACCTATTCGGTGGTCAATGAAATACTGAATGCCCGTCGTCCTCTAACGGCAAAAACGGCTCTTATGTTTGAGGCCGCCCTCGATGTGCCAGCTGATTCTTTAATGTACCTCCAAACGAAATACAACATGCAGACCGCCCGTAAGGATTCGTCAATTATAGACATGTTGAAGGGAATAAAAAAAGTGGCAGCAGTATTATAATGCTAATTTTGTATTTTTGCCGATTCATTTTAATCGAAAAAAACAATTGTTATGATACCGCAATTCGAACAATACCCGTCCCCGTGTTACATTATGTATGAAGAGGCTTTGGAAGCCAATCTACAGCTCCTCGACCTGGTGCAGCAGGAGGCTGGAGTTTCCATTATCTGCGCCCTTAAGGGCTTCGCTTTCTGGCGCTCTTTTCCTCTGGTGAAACAATATCTGGCAGGGGCTACCGCCAGTTCTCTCAACGAGGCTCGGCTGATTGCGGAGGAGATGGGCTGCGAAGCACATACTTTCGCTCCTGTGTATCAAGAGGATGAGTTCGAAACCCTTCTGATATACAGCAGTCATTTGACCTTCAATTCGTTGAGCCAGTGGGCCAGGTTCAAAGACAAGGCGGAAAATTTTCCCAAAAAGGTGAGTTTCGGTTTGCGGGTGAACCCCGAGTATTCAGAAATCGAGACCGATCTGTATAACCCTGCTTTGCCAGGTTCTCGTTTGGGAGTGCTGGCGGAGGATATGCCCGAACATCTGCCAGAAGGCATAGAAGGCTTGCATTTTCACGTGCTCTGCGAGAACGACAGCTATGCGCTGGAGCATTGTCTGGAGCATTTCGAAAAACGTTTCAGCCGTTTCATCAAGGAGTGTAAGTGGGTGAATTTCGGTGGTGGGCACCATATTACCCGCGAGGATTACAATATTCCGCATCTGATTCAGCTATTGAAAGATTTCAAGAGCCGCTATCCGAATCTGGAGGAGGTGATTCTGGAACCCGGAGAGGCTGTGGGTTGGCAGACGGGTGTGTTGACCTCTACGGTGGAAGATATTGTGGAGAACAAAGGCATCAAAATCGCCATGCTCAACATCTCCTTTTCCTGCCATCTGCCCGACTGTCTGGAGATGCCTTACAAGCCGCTGGTGCTGGGTGCGAAAGACCCCGACGAGAACAGCAAGTATGTCTATCGCTTGGGTGGATGCTCCTGTCTGGCCGGTGACTTTATCGGGATGGGTGATTTCGCTTTTCCTGAACCGTTGGAAGTCGGTGACCGCATCGTGTTCGACGATATGATTCGTCCATAGGGATGATTCAGAAAGACGGCGAGTTCGTTTTGCTGGCTCAGCCAGGGACTTACGAAGATTATAAGGCAAAATTAGGCTAATGTCATAATTTTTTTGTATTTTTGTCGTTTAATTGATTATAGTGAACAGGGGTCAGGAAATAGTGATCAGGTGATAGGGAACAGGTGTCAGAAGTAAAGCAACATAAAGTATAGTTCCGAAATCCTGATACCTAAAACCTAAAACCTAAAACCTAAAAAAACATGGGCAAATTTAGAGACTTCTTCACACCGCAGCGTATGGGCTTCCATTTTGTGCTGGCTATCATCATCACCATTGTGCTGGCTATTGTCTGTATGATTTTGCTGAAATCTTATACTCGCCATGGTCGGGAAGTGGATATGCCAAATTTTGTGGGACAAAATAGCAACGCATTGATTGATACATTGTTGCCATCGGATTATATTGTGGTGATTACCGATGAGGTGTATGATAAATCCATGGAACCCGGTACGATTATCAAGCAGAATCCTGAAGCCGGGGAGAAAGTGAAAAAAGGACGCAAGGTGTATCTGACAGTAGCTACCTCAGAACCACCAACAGTCATTATGCCAGAGCTGCGGGATGTGTCCCAACGTCAAGCGGAAATCATGCTTGGTGCCCTTGGGCTGGAATTGGAAGGGGTTATCCTGAAACCCAGTCCGTATGAGAATGCTGTACTTGAACAACTGCATAATGGAAGAGCTATTGCAGCTGGAACTCAAATAAAAATGGGTGACAAAATAACATTGGTGGTAGGACGTGACATTAGCGAGCTGCCATTAGGTGCCGACTCCACTCAAACTGAAAACTGAAAGTTGACAGTTGAAAATTAAGAACTAAAAACTATGAATTAAAAACAGTTCAACAATTCAACAGTTCAACAAATAAACATTCTCAACTCTTAATTTTAAGAACATGAATTATCGCTATCAAAAATATATTGTCTTTTTACTGGCTTTCCTTTGTCTGAATGTCATGCAAGCGCAGGAGGTGCTGACAGGCTTGTCACACAATCCTGCCCTGATGAACCAAAAACAAAGTGTCACAAAAAACAGAGCCGTCGTTAATCTTCCTTTTTTTGACGACTTCTCAAATTATACAGGCTATCCGAAAGCTGCTTTGTGGTCTGATAGACAAGTGTTTGTGAATAATACGTTCCCCTTGTATCCCCCAACCATAGGTGTGGCTACCTTGGACGCTCTGGATGAAAACGGTATGATTTATGCTCATGCGGAAACCCGGCCTTTTGGTGCGGACACATTGACCTCCAATCCTATCAGACTGGATTATAATAATGTGTATCACAGACCTATGCAAATCTCCGATTCAGTCTATTTCAGCTTTTATTACCAACCTGGTGGCGCCTCAAGATCGTATCCGCCAGTGGAATGGGAACGTATCGGTGACAAACCTGAAACAGACGACTCACTCGTGGTTGAATTTGGCTTCCCAACAGGAGATAGTATGTTCGTGGGTTATTCATATTGTGATTATGAATTACCGTACAATTATCATGGACATACAGGAGATAGCACAGAATATGTTCCCGGGGACTCATTGCTGAATCCATTTCTGTTGCCTGATACAGTGTATTTTGTTTTTGATTTCTATGCCAATGTTGGCTCCTCCATCGAGTTGCCATGCGATTCTTTATACGCCCCTGTCTATCAATGGAATCATATCTGGTCCACGGCAGGTTGTTCTGTCGATCAATGGCTGAATGCGGATGAATATCATCTTCAGTATTTTAAGAAAGTGATGATTCCTATTATCAACCCACAATACTTGAGAAGTGATTTCCATTTCCGTTTCAGAAACTATGCAAGCTTGGAACCTAATGGTTATGATGGCTGGCAGTCAAATGTGGACCAATGGCATATCGATTATGTGTCTTTGGAACAAGGAGGTAGCTGCACAGATTTATATCCGCATGATGTGGCTTTTGTGATGCCTACCACATCAGCATTGAAAGAGTATCAGTCTATGCCATGGAACCAGTATCGCTCTTCAGACATGAAGGAGAGTTTCCATAGCGATATGTCCAATCTGGCTGCCAATGTTATCAATGTCTCATATAGCTATAAGGTCACTTCTGAACAAGGTGCAATGATAGCGGAACAGCCTTCCTCTTCTGAAAATGCTCAACCGTACTATAATTCGGGGCTTTATGTTAATCCTTATCATACCGACGCGGCCATAAATTTCAGCTATCCTTATAACGGGGCCGACAGCGCCGTTTTTAAAATCACTCACTTGTTTAATGTGACAGGTGGTGCCGGTGATGATTGTATTGCCAATGATACTTGTGTGTTCCTACAGAAGTTTTACAATTATTACGCATACGATGACGGTACCGCGGAAGGAGGTTATTCGTTGATTTCCCAGTTGACCTATCCTGAAAATTATTTGGCGGTAAGATTTACTCTGGCTCAGGCCGATACTTTGCGTGGGGTGCGAATGTGGTTTAATTCCGTGTTGGATGATGCTAATATTCAGCCTATCACCTTGATGGTATGGGATGACTTTCTGGATGAACCGGACGAGATTCTGCTCTCAATGGACAACCAGTATCCTGCCCATGCCGATAATCCTTCGGAATTTGTGTATTATGAGTTTGAAGAACCGCTGGTGGTTTCAGGAACGTTTTATGTGGGCATTTACCAGAGAGTGAATGAACCACTAAACATAGGTTTCGACCAGAATAATGATGCCCGTGCACATTGGCTATATAATACTTCTGGAGAATGGAAAGAACCGTTCTTATATGGTGCTCCTATGATTAGGCCCGTGCTGGGCAAACATTTCGACTGCTCTCCTGTCCGTGAGATTGACCAGTTGCAGTTCAGTGTGTATCCCAATCCTGCCGACCAACAGATTACCGTGGCACTGGATAATGGGAAATATCAAAAAGCGTTGGCAGTCATGTATGATATGACTGGGCGCAAGGTGGCAGAATATAGCTTGAATGATAATTATAATACTCTTAATATCAGTGGTTTGAATAGTGGAATGTATCTGTTGCAGATAAAGACGGAGAATCAGGCCGCTATCAAGAAAATCATTAAAAGATAAGGCTTATGAAACTGAATCTTGAAAGACCTTTAGTGTTTTTTGACTTGGAAACCACAGGTTTGAATGTGGGAAAAGATAAAATCGTGGAGATCTCGTTGCTGAAAGTAATGCCCGATGGAGAAGAAGTTACCCATACTATGCTGATTAATCCGGGTTGTCATATTCCTATTGAATGTTCCGAAGTGCATGGCATTTATGATAAGGATGTGGCGGACAAGCCTAAATTTGAAGAGCTGGCGGATGGAATTCTTGAATTTATTGGTGATGCGGATTTGGCGGGATTTAATTCCAATAAATTCGATATTCCATTGCTGGTAGAGGAATTTCTGCGTTGTGGCAGACGTTTGGATTTCCGCAACCGCCGTTGTATCGATGTGCAGAACATTTTCCATAAGATGGAACCCCGTAACCTGGTGGCTGCCTATAAATTGTATTGTGGCAAAGACCTGAATGATGCCCATCAGGCGGAAGCTGACACCAAAGCCACCTACGAGGTACTGAAAGCGCAATTGGACAAGTACCAGAATCAGGAGTATGAAGATCGCAGAACTGGTGTGAAATCTGTTCCGATACAGAATGATGTGAAGGCATTGAGTTCGTTTTCATCGGAGACCCGTATGGTGGACTTTGCCGGCCATATTGTTTTCAACGAACGCGATGAGGAAGTCTTCAACTTTGGCAAGCACAAAGGCGAAACCGTAGAGAATGTGTTCCGCAAAGAACCTTCTTATTATGCTTGGATGATGAATGCCGATTTCCCTTTATATACCAAGGAAATCATTACGAAGATCAAAGAAAGAATGTTTTAAGAATACCTGTTGAATTGTTGATTTGTTTATGTGTTTATCTGTAAATAAAACAAATCAACAAATCAACAAATAAACGAATAAACAAATAAACAAATAAAGTATGAAAAAGTTTGCCGTTGTTTTATGCGGCTGCGGTCCTATGGATGGTTCTGAAATTCATGAATCCGTCATGACGCTGCTCGCCATTGACAGAAATGAATGTCAATATACAATTTTCGCACCCGATGCGGATCAATTTCATGTGGTGAATCACTATACCAAGGAAGTGATGAACGAGAAACGTAATATGTTGGTGGAAGCCGCCCGTATTGCCCGTGGTGACATTCACCCGCTGACGGAATTGAAAGCTGCTGATTTTGATGCAGTGGTGTTCCCCGGAGGCTATGGTGCCGCCAAGAATCTGTTTAATTATGCTATAAAAGGCACCAAGGCTGTAGTGGATGCTGAGGTGGAAAGAGTAATCAAAGATTTCCATGCCCAGCACAAACCGATAGGTGCGCTGTGCATATCTCCGGTTTTAATGGCTAAAGTGCTTGGAAATATCACCATTACGGTGGGTACCGACGAGAAGACCATTCATGATGTGGAGACCTTTGGTGCACAGCACATCAATACCCAACAAACAGAAGTGATTGCCGACAAGGAAAATATGGTTTTCACGACACCGTGTTACATGCTGCCGGCTACCATCGCCGACATTGCCGATTGTGCTGAAAATCTGATAGAAACCATTCTCGAAAATATCTAATGCGCGTTATCCTCGTAGGTTTCCCGGGTAGTGGAAAGTCGTCTGTGGGCAAGAAATTAGCGGCCAAGTTGGGCTGCGATTTTGTGGACTTGGATGATGCCTTCGAGGAAGCTTACCATGTTTCTATTCCCGATTTCTTTGCGAAATACAGTGAACCAGCCTTCCGTTCCTGCGAGCGGAAGGTTTTGTTAGATAAGCTGCAGCTTGAAAATGTTGTGATTTCTTCAGGTGGCGGAACCCCTTGTTTTTCAGACAATATGCAACGGATGAAGGACAATGGATTTGTGGTGTATATCAAAATGGCTCCCGCCTCTTTGTTCGACCGTCTAAGTCACGCCAAACGTCCCCGCCCATTGGTGCAGAACAAGACCCCCGAGGAGCTTCGTACCTTCATCGACACCAACCTGCCCCTCCGTGAAACCTTCTACAATCAAGCCCACCTCACCGTCAAAGGAGAGAGTATTGATATTGAAGCTTTATGTGAAAAAATCAAAACATACATTATCTCATTAGCAAATTGATATTCTCCCCTCGAGCGTAGCGAGACTCCCCTGATGCGTAGCATCACTCCCTTTGAGCACGTAGTGCGAAACTCCCCCCTTCATTTCATTTGCACATTTGCTAATTAACGAATTTGCTAATTTCATTAGCACATTAGCACATTAACTAATTAGCACATTGAAAAAATTTGTATCTTTGCCACAAATTTGAAAAATGAGCTACAAACGCATATTATTGAAATTAAGTGGCGAATCGTTCATGGGTGACGATGGCTATAGTATTGACTATCAGAAAATTCATCATTTCGCCACAGAAGTAAAATCCGCTGTGGACCGTAAAGTGCAAGTGGGTATTGTCATCGGTGGCGGAAATATTTTCCGCGGTGTGAAGGGTGCTGGTCGTGGCTTCGACCGCCGTCAGGGCGATTATATGGGCATGTTGGCCACCGTCATCAACTCCATGGCCCTGCAAACAGTTCTGGAAGAGCTGGGAGTGAATGCCAAGGTGATGTCAGCCCTCAAAATCGAAGGTATTTGCGAGAAGATTTTCTTTAAAAATGCTATCGCCTATTTGGAGGCTGGCCAGGTGGTGATTTTCTCCGCTGGTACAGGCAATCCGTTCTTTACTACCGACTCGGGTGCCGCTTTGCGTGCTGTGGAAATCGGTGCCGACTTGCTGCTGAAAGGTACCCGCGTGGACGGCGTCTATACCGCTGACCCCGAAAAGGACCCCACCGCTACCAAATACGATACCATCACTTTTGATGAATGTTACGAAAAGAAACTGAATATCATGGATCTTACGGCATTCACCGTTTGCAAGGAAAATAATATGCCCATTTGCGTGTACAATGCCAATGTCCCCGGTAAACTCGGCCGAATCCTGGATGGCGAGAAGGAAGGTACTTTGGTTCATTAAAAATATAAAACATTATGGCAGAGGAAAATATCACTACTCCCGTCAAAACCGAAGCGGAAATCGCCGCCGAGCAGGAAAACGAAAAGAAATTGTATAACAAAGCTCGTAATAGAGCCGCTTTCAGAATACATCTATTGATTTTTATTCTGGTGAATGCCCTGTTCTGGGTGATTTATTTTTTTGTTTTCAAAGGCACTGAGGCCAATGATGTTTTCTTCAAAGCTGTACTGTTTGTCACTATCGCATGGCTGATTATTCTCATTGGTCACAATGTTTTTGTCAGAGTGTTTAATTCCACTATTGTGGAGAAAGAATTAAAGAAGATAAAAAAAGAGATAGAGAATAGTGAGAATGAATTGCAGAGACTGAAAACTATCGCCGAGCAGAAAAAAGCTGAACTGCTGAGAAAACAACAGGAAGCCACCGAAGAAAATAATGTGAAAGAATAGGTAAAAGGGGTCAGGTTACAGGTGTCAGTGGTCAGTGGTCAGTGGTCAGGTGTCAGTGAATTAGGGAATAGTGGATTTGAATGAAAACTATAAATTATTAATTGTTAACTATTAACTGTTTTGGTATGGAAGAAATCGCAAAATTATTGGCACAAGCCAAGGAGAATATGAGCTCAGCAGTGGCTTTCTTTGAAAAAGAACTGCAGAAAGTACGCGCTGGCAAATCCAGTCCCCAGATGCTGGAAGGACTGAAAGTGGATTATTATGGCAATCCCACTCCCATCGAACAAGTGGGTAATATCAGCACTCCCGATGCACGCCAGATTATCGTGCAGCCTTGGGAACGCAACATGCTGCAACCCATCGAAAAGGCTATCTTGGCCGCTAATTTGGGCTTTACTCCGCAGAATACGGGCGAGTTTATCCGTATTGTGGTGCCCACCCCGACAGAGGAACGCCGCAAAGAGCTGGTGAAAAAGGCCAAACAGGATGCCGAACAGCTGAAAGTGAGCATTCGTAATATCCGCCGTTCTGCCAACGATGCCGCCAAAAAACTGAAAGACAATGGTATTCCTGAAGATGCTGTAAAGAAACTGGAAACCGATATCCAGAAGGTTACGGATGAATTTGTTGGCAAAGTCGATAAGATGGTGGAAGCCAAGGAAAAAGAAATCATGACAGTATAGTATAAAACCTTTAAACATTACAATTATGAATTTACCTGAAAATTTGAAGTATTCAAACGACCATGAATGGTTGAAAATGGACGGTGATGTAGCTTACGTTGGTATCACCGCTTTTGCCGCTAACGAATTGGGTGACATCGTTTTCCTGGATATCACTACCGTTGGTGAAACCCTCGAAGCTAACGAAGTATTCGGCACTGTGGAAGCTGTTAAGACGGTTTCTGACCTGATGCTGCCCGTTGGTGGTGAAGTATTGGAATTCAACGAATCACTGAACGATAACCCCGGTATCATCAACACCGATCCTTATAACGAAGGATGGATTGTAAAAATCAAAGTTACTAATCCTGCTGAAGCTGATGCTCTTATGGATGCAGCTGCTTATCAGGCATTTATCGGATAATCATAAGGTTTTTAATAATTATCTGGAAAGGCCACTCTGCTTGTTTGTCAGGTGGCCTTTTGTTTTCAAAAATCAGTTTATAGTTGAGTAATACCCAATGGTAAACAAACTATAGTTGCGGCGAAACCGCAGCCCTCGCAAAGGTAAACAAATAAATACAGAAGATTATGAAATACGTCATTATAGGCGGTGTCGCCGGAGGCGCCACAGCAGCAGCCAGATTACGCCGGTTGGATGAGCATTGCGAAATTGTAATGTTTGAAAAGGGTGAACATATTTCCTACGCCAATTGCGGCCTACCATATTATATCGGGGATAAAATCACCGAAAAAAAAGCCTTGTTGCTGCAAACTCCTGTCAGTTTCGGCAACCGCTACGATGTGGATGTGAGAGTTCGCTCAGAGGTCATTGCCATTCATCCAGAACAGAAAACGGTAAGCGTTCGCAATCTGCTGAACAACAAGGAATATGAAGAGAGTTACGACAAGCTGGTCCTCTCTCCGGGTGCGCTGCCTGTTGTGCCTCCTATACCGGGAATTGACTCTAAGCGTATTTTTACACTGCGCAATGTGCTCGATACCGAGCAGATCAAGCAGTTTGTCACGGCAACCTATTCCAACTTGAAAGAAGTAGTGGTGGTGGGTGCCGGTTTTATCGGACTGGAAATGGTGGAGAATCTGCATCAAATTGGATACCAC
>CACXXY010000096.1 GCA_902771655.1 uncultured Bacteroidota bacterium
TACGACAATGTGAACGCCTGTGTACGTGAAGCTTGGTATAGTCTGGATGTGGACCATGTGCTGCAATATGTGTGCGACTATATCTATGACTATGAGGATGTCCAAACAGCTATACGAAATCCTATTGCTGGAAAAGTGACCTTGTATCCAAACCCAGCATCGGGCAATGTTATGCTGGACGGTTTATCGGAGAAAGAAACTGAAATTCAGATTTTTGACATTTCAGGAAGACTGCTTTCAACTCGCAATGTCACCGGTTCTTTTTCTGTGATGGATGTCAGCGACCTCGCCTCAGGGTGTTATGTCGTCCGTTTGTTGCAAGGTGTTTCGGTGCAGAATATTAAACTGATGGTTAGGTAGTTGTGATGTCATGTCCAACCGCACGACTTCAGTCCGGCACCACAAGTGCGTGTCGCAGAGTCTACCGTCTCTTTAGCCGAAAAAATGATTATGAAAGCCAAGAAGAACAAACGATCCATACAGCCCGTGCGGACATTGAAGTCTAAGCAGATAGCGAAATTTGCGAGAACCGTGAAATTCAGACAAATGGCGAAGCCCATGCAAGCTGCGAAACCCAGGTGGACTGCAAAGTATAAGCAGGCTATAGAATCTGAGCAGATGTTGAAGTTAGGACAAGCGGACAGGGGAGAACTAGCCGAACAAATAGTGCGCATCGCCAAGATGGAAGCCCTCTTCACCCAATGCGAAGAGGCAGTCCGGCAGCTCCGCCAGGCCTTGGAAAACGAGGCAAGCATTAACCCTGACCTTGTGGTCCTTTTCGACTATAAAGACCTAACCTCTTCCTTCTCCACCCTCGAAGCCTACTACACCTCTCCTGCCTGGCGCACCGACTTCGAAGCCGATGAAGCCGGCCTTCTCCCTCCCGACCTCAAGCGCGGCGTCCTCAGCGAGGACGGAATATACAACTTGTTGGAAGATTTCAAGTGGGTGGAGGAGGAGATGAAGGAACTTTTTATTTAGTTGTACGGCAAAACCTCTGATGATTTAATAAGCTTAATATAAGGGGTGTAATTATCTTAATTATTTCTTTGGTTTGATTCCCGTTAGATGTGTCTAGACGAGATTGTTTTTATATTTGTTTCATTGCTTTCGTTTGGTAAAACACACTCATTTTGAGAACATAATCATGTGTATTTTTGTACTCAAAATGAGAATAAAAGATGAAGACAGAATCTGTTGATTATCAGGATACGATAATACAAAGAATAAAGAAATTACGAGAAGAGAAGAATATCAGCCAGGCTAGGTTGAGTGAAATACTGAATATTTCACGGGGACAGGTTGGCAATATAGAAAACCCTCGCTATTCCCACAAATACACCCTTAAGCAAATTGATTTGATTTGCAAGCACTTAGATTACCCGATTGAAAAGATTTTTATTCCTGAAATGAAAATATCTCCCGAGTGCTCTAATGCTATTAATGCATTGATGGAAAGTGTTGTAAGGTATGAATAATTAAAAATCAGGAAGTTTTTTTATAGTTATGCGATATAAGTTTAATATATCATTGAATGATGATTCTGCTATAGTTACGCATTATCTTCAAAATGCAGGCACTAAATATGCTTTGCCTTTTAAGAATGATGCGTTGTTATTGTTAAATGGTACAGATGATGAAGATAAACAAGGTTATGTTGCAGAACCCAATCCTCAATATAATTTATTTCCAGAATTGTTGTCTGTGCCTTTTCCTGGCCCTAAAAAAGCTAAGTTTACTTTTATTGACTTATTTGCTGGTATTGGGGGCTTTCGTATAGCAATGCAAAAAAATGGGGGCAAGTGTGTCTATTCTTCAGAATGGAATAAATTTGCTCAACAAACATATTTGGCAAATTTTGGAGAAGTACCATTTGGAGATATCACAAAAGAAAAAACGAAGAGCTATATTCCCCAAAAATTTGATATTCTTTGTGCTGGTTTTCCATGTCAGCCTTTTTCAATAGCGGGCGTTTCTAAGAAAAACAGCTTGGGACGTGAAACAGGATTTAAGGATAAAACCCAAGGAACATTATTCTTTGATGTTGCTGATATAATAAGCAGGCATCGTCCAAAAGCTTTTTATCTTGAGAATGTCAAAAATCTAACTTCGCATGACAAAGGTAACACTTTCCGCATTATTCGTGAAACTTTAGAAGAACTAGATTATTCGGTTCACTACCAAGTAATGGACGGTCAGACCTATGTGCCTCAACATAGGGAGCGTATAATGATTGTTGGCTTTGACAAAAAAATCTTCAAAGGTAAAGAAAGTTTTGTTTTTCCTGAACAGCACCAAGCTACAACAGCTGTGAAAGACATCCTTGAACCAGCAGTTGATGAGAAGTATACCTTAAGTGATAAATTGTGGACCTATCTCCAAAACTATGCTGAAAAACACAAAGCCAAAGGTAATGGTTTTGGATACGGATTGGTAGATCTAAATGGTATTACTCGTACACTTAGTGCAAGGTATTACAAGGATGGTTCAGAGATTCTTATTCCACAACCCGGAGGTAAGAACCCGAGAAGACTTTCTCCTCGTGAGTGTGCTCGTTTAATGGGCTATCCTGACGACTATATAATTAATGCAGTTTCAGATGTTCAGGCCTATCGACAATGTGGCAATTCTGTTGTCGTTCCTTTAATTACTGCCGTTTCGGAACAAATTACAAAAATAATTTTGAAATCAAAATAAGCTATGAGTGAAATAGTTGATATTGCCATTCAAACAGTAAAAACCTCAAAGATGTCGTTTTGTCGTTTTATTACTGGCAATGATGCAGGTACTACGGGTTCTCACCAAGCTGGATTTTATATACCAAAATGCGCAGCAAAATTACTTTTCGGCAAAGAATGTTCTCGTGGTAACAATCAAGAAAAATGGGTGAAAATAAAGTGGCAAAATGACATAGAGACAGATAGTCGCTTTATTTATTATGGTCAAGGAACGCGCAACGAATACCGTATCACACGTTTTGGACGAGGTTTCGAATTCTTGATGGATAAATATGTTGGCAGTTTACTTGTTATATCTGAGCAAGAGGATGATTACTACCAAGCATTTGTTTTAGAAAGCGATGATGACATCGAAACTTTTCTTTCTTATTTCAATCTTTCAACTGAGCAAACTAACCAGCTTATTAATGTTCCTCAATTGCAAAGCGAAGATGAAAGAATGCAACTGGCTATTGCCGCTGCTATTGACAACCTACAGGTGTTCCCTCAAACGGAAGAAATGGCTAAAATAGCTCAAGGCATCTTCAATAAAATATACAAGATAACAGATGCACATGTATGTGAATCACCTGATTTCATACTATTTGATTGGAGAAACGTTGAAAGCAATCTCTTTTTCGCTTTAGAAGACAAACTTTATCGCGATGTGTATTCAAAACCGTTTGCTAACTGTAATGAGTTAATGGATTTTGCGAACAGTGTTCTTAACCGTCGTAAATCAAGAGCCGGCAAATCTCTTGAGCATCATTTATCAGCAATATTTACGGCTAACAGTTTGGTATTTGAAGAACAAGCAATTACAGAAAACAATAAAAAACCAGACTTCCTTTTTCCTAATTCAGAATGTTATCACAACTTCGAGTTTCCTGCTGACGATTTAACTATACTTGGTGCCAAAACTACATGTAAAGACCGTTGGCGTCAGGTGATTAATGAAGCTGATCGGGTAGATGTGAAATATCTTTGTACTTTGCAACCTGGTATTTCTCGAGCACAACTAAAAGAGATGGAGGATTATCATGTCAAACTTGTTGTTCCACAGAGTCTTGTTAATTCGTATCCAGAAGAATATCGGGATAAAATCAGCAACATAAAATCTTTTATTGCTATTGTAAAAGAAAAACAATCCCATATTCCTCAGCACTATCTGATGCAATAATAATTAACAGCTCATTTTTTTTCACTTTTTTACTCACAGAATTACACCTTTTCATGTCCCTCCTTCGAGTCCTTCTTGCAATCTTTTTCCCGCCGCTCGCTGTCATCGACCGAGGCTGTGGTTCTGTGGTGATTGTGTTTCTGTTGACATTGTGTGGCTGGGTGCCGGGGGTCATCGGAGCACTCGTCATCCTCAACAAGAACTGATAAAATCAACACACTATGGATACCAAACTCTTTTACCAAGCTTTGATGAAATTCCTTTCGGGGGTTGTTATTCTCGGATTGCTCATCTTCTTGCCCGCTGGCTCGTTCCATTATTGGCAGGGGTGGCTGATGATGGGCGTTTTGTTTGTGCCGATGTTCGTGGCTGGATTGATATTGATGGTGAAGAATCCGGAATTGCTTCGTAAACGCTTGAATGCTAGAGAGGATGAGCGAGAACAGAAGGCTGTCGTGGCGCTGAGTGCTGTGGTGTTTGTCGTAGCCTTTGTGGTGGCTGGATTGAACTGGCGTTTCCAGTGGCTGGTGCTGCCCGATTGGGCCGTGTGGCTTGCTGCCGCACTCTTCCTGTTCGGCTATATCATGTATGCGGAGGTGCTGCGCGAAAATACTTACCTCTCGCGAACTGTCGAGGTGCAGGAAAACCAGAAGGTCATTGACACAGGACTTTACGGCGTCGTCCGCCACCCGATGTATATGTCCACGAACATACTTTTCCTGATGATGCCGTTGGTACTGGCTTCGCCCATCTCTTTCCTGGTCATGCTGCTCTATATTCCGCTTATTGCTAAGCGGATACGTAATGAAGAAGCCGTTTTGGAGCAAGGTCTCAAGGGATACCGTGAGTACAAACAACGGGTGAAAAACAAAGTCATTCCTTATATCTGGTAGTACTTATGACCGACATCATGACTCCGATACAACGCCACCGCTGCATGTCACATATCCGCAGCCGGAATACCAAGCCTGAAATCAAGGTGCGGCAGTGGCTGTGGCGACATGGCTACCGCTATCGCTTGTGCGTGAAAGGGGTGCCTGGAAAGCCGGAAATCGTGATGCGGAAGTATCGAACGGCTATCTTTGTGAACGGATGTTTTTGGCATGGACACGGAGTTTAGGTTACAGGTTACAGTGAACAGGTTACAGTTGGGAATTCGGATTCTGGTGTAGAGATAGGAAAGGTGGGAGAGAAGGGTGTTCTGTATAAGGTTGATAGAAAGAGAGTTGAAAATTCAGAGTGTTGCAGGATTCCTAGTTTTTCTTTGTATCTTTGCAAAATATTTTTGAGGAAACAAAAAGATATAGAAATATGGCAAAGAAAAAAATAGATAGTGGCAATATGCCAACAGTTGTTGAGACGGGCAATAATCCTTTGGCATACAAGAAGGAGTTCGATACAATATGCGGCATTATCTTCGTCCACAAGAAACGGGCGATGTATGCCGTGCATAACGAATCGCTCCGCATGCTTTGGGAAGTGGGTGCATACGTTTCCGACAGATTGAAAAAAGCCATTTGGGGTGACGGCGTTGTGCGTATGCTGGCAGAGTATATTCACACTAGGAGTCCCAAGTCTAAGGGATGGAGTTATCGTACAATCTATAAGATGGTGCAGTTCTATGAAACCTATTCATCGCAGAGTTTCAACGAGATGGTTAATCATTATGGCATGCAACACTATCCGTCAAAATCTGATCAGCGAGAGCTACCTGATGAGAAGAGGACAATTGTGCCATTCGAAATGGCACAAATAGGAAACGATGTAATTGTGCCATTCAAAATGGCACAAATTCCTAAGGTGCTGTTCTCCACAGGTTGGACAAACCATCAGATTATTATGAACAGATGCAAAACCGATTCGGAACGCCTGTTTTATATGCTTTATGCTGGAAAAGAGCAGTTGGAGAACAAGGAGCTTGTAAGGGCAATTAAGACTAATACCATGACTTCTCTGCTTGGCAGCAAGGATGTGCAGTCGGAAATGATGAAACGCGAATATCCGCAAAGTGGCGTATTGTTCAAAGATACTGTCTACCTGGAGATGTTTGGCCTGCCAGTGAAGTACAAAGAATCGAAACTGCGGAGGGAAATTATTGCCCACATGAAAGACTTCATCATGGAGATGGGCAAAGACTTTCTGTTTATCGATGAAGAGCATCGCATTACTGTGGGCAGCAAGACGTTCAAGGTTGATTTGCTGTTCTATCACAGACTATTGCAATGTATGGTGGCCATCGAGTTGAAGACCGATGAGTTCCAACCCAAGGATTTGGGGCAGCTGGAGTTTTATCTGGAGGCATTGGATCAGGAAGAACGTCGCTCGAACGAGAATCCGAGCATCGGTATTATTCTTTGCAAAGATGCTGATATGGAGGTGGTTCGCTATGCACTGAATCGTAGCATGTCACCCACGATGGTGGCTCTCTATAAAGAACAGCTACAGGTGGGCGGTGTCATTCAGCGCAGTTTGGTGGAGTTTTGCAGATTTTTAAGCAAGGGGAAATAAACATACTGTAAAAGTGTCGGTTAAAAAATGACTAAAAATCGCATCATCGGTATCGGAGAAACTGTGTTGGACATCCTGTTCAAGGACGATCAGCCGCTAAAGGCTGTGCCGGGGGGCTCGACGTTCAACAGCATCGTCTCGCTGGGACGGGCGGGCATGAACTGTGTCATGGTGACAGATGTGGGTGGCGACCATGTGGGCGATTTGATTTGCAATTACCTGCGGGAGAATGGAGTGTCGTCGGAATACGTCTGCCGCCACGAAAATGTCAAGTCACACATCACGTTGGCTTTCCTCAACGAGCATAACGATGCGCAATATGTCTTTTACAAGGATCATGCATCGGTTTCGTTGGATGGCAAACTGCCTGCGTTCAGCAAAGATGATGTGGTGCTGTTCGGGTCGTTCTTCGCTATCAACCCTGTGATACGCTCCGTGGTGGGTGGCTTGCTGCGTAAGGCACACGAGGCGGGTGCCTGGCTTTATTACGACGTCAACTTCCGTAAAAACCATATCGCTGACCTGCCGGATGTGATGCCCAACATCGAAGAGAACATGCGGCTGGCTGATGTGGTTCGTGGTTCTATGGAGGACTTTGGGTACCTTCTCGGCTTGCACGACGGCGATGCCATTTATGAGCGGGTGAGTCGCTATTGCCACACACTGATCCTGACCGACGGAGCGCGCCAGATACGGGTCTATACGCCTGAGAGCTGCGAGACTTATCCTGTGCAGCCGATAGAAACTGTCAGTACGGTAGGGGCAGGGGACAACTTTAATGCCGGCTATATTTATGCGAAGCTTGCCATTGAAAATGGTAAATTGAAAACGGAAAATTCAACGTTCGCCAAAAATAACTGTCAACTGTCAACTATAAACTGTCAACTTATTAAGATGGCCCAACGCTGGAGTCAGGATGTCTGCCGACAATTGGGCAATAATATCAGTGATGAATTGGTTGAAAAACTAAAAAAAGAACAAATATGAAACACACCCTCTACAAAACCCAAGGTACCTGCTCGCAGTTCATCGATGTGACGGTCGATGAGAATGATGTTATTCAGCAAGTTGTTTTTTATGGCGGCTGCCATGGTAACCTGCAAGGAATCAGTCGTTTGGTGACAGGCCGAAAGATCGACGAGGTCATTGGCATACTGAATGGCATCCGTTGTGGCGATAAAGCCACCTCCTGTCCCGACCAGCTTTGCCGGGCATTAGAAACCCTTAAACAATAGTCGTCATGTCCCTTCTTCGTGTCTTATTGGCAATATTTTTCCCGCCGCTCGCCGTCATCGACCGAGGCTGTGGATCTGTGCTTATTGTCTTTCTGCTCACCTTGGCTGGATGGGTGCCGGGCGTCATTGCCGCACTGGTCATCCTCAACAAGAACGAATAAGTTATGAAACACATCACCGTTTCCGCCGCCATCATCCACGACTCCCAGAATCGCATTTTCGCTACCCAGCGGGGATCTGGCGATTGGAAGGACTGGTGGGAGTTTCCCGGAGGCAAGATTGAACCTGGGGAAACCCCCGAAGATGCCCTCCGTCGCGAAATTCAGGAGGAGCTGGACACCCGCATCACCGTCGGGGAACTGCTACACACCATTGAGTGGGATTACCCCAAATTTCATCTCACCATGCACTGCTTTCTCTGCACCGTGGAGAGCGGCTCGCTCACCCTCCTCGAACACGAGGCCGCCCGCTGGCTCGCCCCTGATGAACTCGACAGCGTGCAGTGGCTGCCAGCAGATTTGGATGTGATCGAAAAGCTAAAAAATCATTTTTGACAAACAGTGCTTATGACTGATATCATGACCCCGATACAACGCCACCGCTGCATGTCGCATATCCGCAGCCGGAATACCAAGCCTGAAATCAAGGTGCGGCAGTGGCTGTGGCGACATGGCTATCGCTACCGTTTGTGTGTAAAAGGGGTGCCTGGAAAGCCGGACATTGTGATGCGGAAGTATCGCACCGCAATCTTCGTGAACGGGTGC
>CACXXY010000097.1 GCA_902771655.1 uncultured Bacteroidota bacterium
TTATATCTTTGCAAAAAATTTGACGCATAACCTTTAAAATTATAGGAGGAACATTATCGATTAGACTTTTACTTGTTTTTTATTACTAACGATAAAAAAGAAAGGGAGGTCCCTATGAAATCGATAATGCTAAGCGATAGCGAATTGATTAGTTTATATATTGGTGGCGACGAGTCTGCGCTGAAGACTTTGATTTTGCGTCATGAGGAAAAGATTTTTACTTATATTTTGTCTGCGGTAAAGTGCCGCGAGTTGGCGGAAGATATCTTCCAGGATACCTTTATCAAGGTGATTAACACGCTCCGTACGGGCGGCTACCAAGACGAAGGCAAGTTCCCGCAGTGGGTGATGCGTATCGCCAACAATCTGAAAATTGACCATTTCAGAAAGGCACAGCGCTTACCTGCATACGAAAGTAATGGCGATTTTGACATTTTCGACACACTTGGTATTGAAGACCCATCGGTAGAGCAGAAGATGATACAGGAGCAAGTATATGCTGATATTCAGGGTCTGCTGCAATACTTGCCGGAAGAACAGCGAGAAGTGCTGGAAATGCGTATCTATCACGATATCAGCTTCAAAGAAATAGCCGAACTGACAAATGTAAGCATCAACACGGCATTGGGTCGTATGCGCTATGCGTTAATTAATTTACGGAAGATGGTAGAGGAAAAGAAACTGGTTCTTTGCTAAATTTTCAACGCGTATTTTCCATAAGAGAAAATTTTTCTTGCTCAATATCAATAGGTTGACTTCTTTTTGTGAGAAATCAACCTATTGTTGTAAAATAAAGTGAACATTTCCTCGTTAATAAAATGTGTGAATGCAAATTAAACTTTATTAGCCTATGGAAAAAAGTTCGACCCTTTTACAAGAAGAGAAAAAAACGATGAAAGCTGAGCGTCCCCGCAGAAGTGTGATACAGAACATCTTGAATTATTCTAAGTCGTTGCAGGTAGTTTCTGCCGCAAATTTGGGGATGTCGTTTTTACTGCTCAACAATTAAATTTTAGAATTCAAAATTCAGAATTCAAAGTGCATATTGCTATTCCAGCTGTATGCATCTTGTTTTGAGATGTGATATTTTGTGTTTTTGAAGTAGATGGACATGGCAATATGTTCAATACTTGGTGTTGTTCACCGTGCATTTTGTAGCGGTGTTTTTTTTTTTTTTTTTTGACGCGTAATCCGAAAAAAATGCGTAAGTTTGCAGTTTGGAACATTTTAAATTTTTAACATTAATACATAACAAAATGAAACAGACAGTATTCAAAGAAACTCATGAGAAATTAGGTGCTAAAATGGTTGAATTTGCAGGCTTTTACATGCCCATCCAGTACGAGGGCGTGTCCGCAGAACACCTGCATGTGAGAAGTAAAGTCGGTGTGTTCGATGTGTCACACATGGGCGAATTTACCGTGAAAGGTCCCAAAGCATTGGATCTGCTCCAGTACATCACTTCCAACGATGTGGCCGCACTTTTCCCCGGCAAGGTACAGTACTCCTGCTTCCCCAATGGCAACGGCGGTATTGTTGACGACCTTTTGGTATATAACATTGCCGAAAACGACTATCTGTTGGTGGTAAACGCCGCTAATATCGACAAAGACTGGGCATGGGTGAGCAAACAGAACGAGAAATTCGGCGCTGAAATCGCCAATATATCCGACAATATCTCACAGTTGGCTGTTCAGGGTCCTCTGGCACTGAAGGCTATGCAGAAACTGACCGACGCCAATGTCATCGATATGGAATATTATACCACCAAGACTATCACTTTTGCTGGTATTCCTAATGTCATTTTCTCTACCACAGGTTATACAGGTGCCGGTGGCTGCGAGATTTATTTCAAGAACGAAGACGCCCTCAAGGTTTGGGACGCTGTTTTTGAAGCTGGTAAGGAATTCGACATCAAACCTATTGGTTTGGGTGCCCGCGACACTTTGCGTCTGGAAATGGGCTTCTGCCTCTATGGTCACGAAATCGACGACACCATCACTCCCGTTGAGGCCGGTTTGGGCTGGATTACCAAATTTGTTGATCACAAGGACTTCATCGACAAAGATTTCATGTTGAATCTGAAGGCCAATGGCATGAGAAAGAAACTGGCTGGTTTCGAAATGATTGAACGTGGTATTCCTCGTTTGGAATATGAAGTTTGCGATGCTGAAGGCAACCACATTGGTATTGTGCGTTCTGGTACTTTCGGACCTTCTATCAACAAATCAGTGGGTACCGCTTGGCTGAAACCCGAATTCGCCAAATCAGGCACGGAAATCTATATCAAGATCCGTGAGAAACTGGTGAAAGCCGTTACCGTGAAAATGCCGTTCTATAAGGGATAATCGTATAGACGAGAAGGCGTTAAGGCGTGGAGACGGATATCGTCTTAACGAATGCACAAGTGCATGTCTTCACGAACGTACAAAGTACGTGTCTTAACGTCTTAACGTAATCGACAAAAGAAATATGTATCAAAAAAAATTCATGGAGGAAGCCATTGCCCTGTCCCGGAAATGTCTCGGGACAGGCAAGGGTGGTCCTTTTGGTGCCGTGGTGGTGAAAGACGGCCAGATTGTGGGCCGGGGCAGTAACAGTGTTACCCTGCTGAACGATCCCACCGCCCATGCCGAAGTGATGGCTATCAGGGATGCCTGCAAAAACTTGGACACATTCCAGCTGGATGGCTGCGAGATTTATACCAGTTGCGAGCCATGCCCCATGTGCTTAGGTGCGATTTATTGGGCACGACCTGACAGGATTTATTATGCCGCTGACCGTCAGGACGCGTCGCAGGCGGGTTTCGACGATTCCTTTATCTATGAGGAATTGGATTTGCCTGCTATGGAACGCAAGATTACGGCGGAACAGTATGACAGGGCTGTTGCACAAGAAGTTTTCCAGGAATGGACACGTCTGGAAAACAAGATTGATTACTAAAACATGAAGAATTTAAGGCTGTTTTTCCTGCTTGTTATGTTTTTTTTGCCCTTTCTGCTAAAGGCGCAGGAAGATAATGCCTCGGAGAATGACCGGGATTTTCATAAACATGAGATCGATTCGGTTATGGCATTCTCGCCGGACTATATGCCGGTTTCTTTTGATTACATTGAACCTCACTGGATCAAACCATTGAAAATGAAAGCTGTGGATACTTCAATGGCACAAGTCCATCAATATAACCCTTGGTTGAAAACCCAGAATCTTTGTCAGGATTTGGGTATTCCCGACCAAGCCCATCAGTTTATGAACTTCGATTATGACAGGGATCCGGGTTTCTCCATGATTACCTTGCCTTATCCCTTGTTGTGGATGACACAGAAGGATGTGAAATTCTACGATGTGCAGACTTCTTTCACAAATCTTTCTTTTACGTACGGCATAGCCAACTTATATGACTTCAATGCCACACACGCACAGCATTTCAAGGGTTTGACCGCAGCTTTTGACATGCATGCATACGCTAACAGTGGATATTACCTGAACCAGTCGATAAGGGATATTCGCATTAACGCTTTCTTGAATTATGAGGAACCTACCGGTGTCTATGGTTTTACATTCTCCTATATTTTCAACCGCCTGAAAGCACAGGAAAATGGCGGTTTGAGGGACACCTCTTTGTTTATGCACAATGCCGCTGACGCATTGACAGGTTATCCTGTAAAGATGGAAAATGGTCGTTCTCTCAACAGTACGCATGATTTGCTGTTTCAGCATCATGTTAATATTTTGGACAAGAAGAAAAGGTATTATGGTACGATTACCCATAGTTTTCAATTCAAACAGCTGAAAACGGATTTTTTTGATACGGGATTTGACTCGACCTATTATCAGCAGCATTTTTATTGGACTACAGATACCACAAGGGATACGATAACGTGTTACAGCCTGATAAATTCTATCCAATGGTCGAATTACAGGCCATTGGACACACTGTCGTCAAAAAAGTATTTTTTCAGGATTGCCGGCGGCTTG
Organism: uncultured Bacteroidota bacterium; assembly: GCA_902771655.1. Lineage (GTDB taxonomy): Bacteria > Bacteroidota > Bacteroidia > Bacteroidales > WCHB1-69 > RUG11690. The sequence goes on from CACXXY010000097.1 coordinate 3,979, forward strand.
ATGCATGAGTATGTCATGGCGAAGACCCCTTATTACAAAGGCAACACGTTCACACTTTTCGCCCGTGTCCATACCCGTCTGTTCGGGGTGATGGATCTGTCGGGACGTATCGCATACTCGTTTGGCGGTTACAACAAAAACGATGTGGTGGCTGCGGCTGCCGTCGAATGGATGATACAGAAGAAATGGAATCACCGACTTGGCGGTAGTGTCAGTTTCTACCGGAACTCACCAGATTATATCTATGATTTTTATTACGGAAACCATAACTTCTGGTATCATAAGGATTGGCCGAAGCAGAATACACTGAAGGTCAATGCATTCTGGACCATGATGAATTACAAACTGGAGTTCAACTATTTTATGGTGCAAAACATGGTGCGTTTGGACTCTCATTTTGATTTGTACATCTTGCCGAAGGGTGCCAATGTGATACAATTCCATTTGTTTGCACCTGTCAGGGTGAAGGGCTTTGGCCTGGATTTCAATGCTTATCTGCAGTATTCAAGCAGTGTGGCTTTGAATGTGCCATTGTTTGCCTTCAGGGCCTCTCCTTATTACATTTTCAATGTTTTGCGAGGAAAATTGAAAATTCAGATTGGCTGTGATTTGATGTACAATACTCCGTATTTTGCTGATGGTTATTATCCCGTTTTGCATCAGTTCTATTTCCAAAGGAAGATGAAAGTGGGCAATTATGTATATTGGGATGCCAATCTGACACTGAAGATCAAGCGAATCAGTTTCTTCTTCAGGGCGGGACATATTTTGTCGGGTGTAGTAGGGCAGTTCTACTTCCTGACCCCTGATTATCCAGCACAAGGAAGAAACTTTGAGTTGGGAATCAACTGGAAATTCTATGACTAACAGGAATCAATTTACAATTTACAATTAATAATTAATAATGAATGATATATAAGTGATTGATAATGAGTAAAAAATAATGCGTAGAGTAATCGAATAACAATTAATTGTCAATTGTCAATTATCAACTGTCAACTATAAAAAGATGGAATACAGAAAAGAAAAGGATACCATGGGTACGGTGCAGGTGCCGTCCGACAAGCTTTGGGGGGCACAGACCCAGCGCTCCTACATGAATTTCAAGATTGGCGGGCAGCAGATGCCTTTGGAAGTAGTTTATGCCTTGGCATACGTAAAAAAGGCTGCCGCATACGCCAATTGTGAGCTTGGGGTCCTTCCTACAGAGAAAAGGGATGCTATTGCTGCATGTTGCGACGAGATTGCAGCAGGCCAGCTGGATGAGCATTTCCCGCTGTGTGTGTGGCAGACGGGTTCGGGTACCCAGACCAACATGAATGTGAATGAGGTGATTGTGAATCGTGCCGAGCAGAGAAGCAAGGGGTTGATTGATGTTTCAAATCGTTTGCTTTCAGCCAATGATGATGTTAACAAGTCGCAATCTACCAACGATGTTTTTCCTACAGCCATCAGAATAGCCTCCGCAAAGCTGTTGTTGGAAAAAACGATACCGGCATTAGAAAGCTTGGTTAAGACATATCAGACTAAAATCGATGAGTATGGAGAGGTTAAAAAAATCGGAAGAACTCACCTGATGGATGCCACACCACTGACTTTGGGCGAGGAATTATCGGGACATCAGTCGCAGATAGCACATGGGGTGGAATGCTTGAAAAATTCCCTGAAACATTTGATGGAACTTCCTATTGGAGGCACTGCGGTGGGCAATGGCCTGAATACGCCCGAAGGCTACGACCGTTTGGCCTTGTCGTACATTAACCAGTTCACGGGTATGCAGTTTGTGAATGCACCCAACAAGTTCGAGGCGATGGCCAGCCACGACAGTATAGTGGAAACCTCGGGTGCGTTGAAACGTTTAGCGGTGTCGTTGATGAAAATAGCCAACGACATCCGTCTGTTGTCGTCGGGACCGCGCTGCGGAATCGGCGAACTGACTATTCCTGCCAATGAACCGGGCTCTTCCATCATGCCGGGCAAGGTCAATCCTACCCAGTGCGAGGCTTTGACCATGGTGTGCTGTCAGGTGATTGGCAATGATACGGCTATGACATGCGGGGGCTTCCAAGGACATCTGGACCTGAATGTTTTTATGCCGCTGATGGCGCAGAATTTGCTGCATTCCGCACGCATTTTGGCAGATGCGGTGGAGTCCTTTAATCAGCATTGCCTGATGGGTATGAAGCCTAATCTGGAAAAAATAGATTATTACCTGAAAAACTCGCTGATGCTGGTGACTAAACTGAGTCCGACCATAGGCTATTACAATGCGGCGAAAATCGCCCAGCATGCTTTTGAACAGAATATGACCTTGAAGGAATCCGCTATGGATTTGCAACTCTTATCAGAAGAAGAATTTGACAAAATTATGAAATTATAAAAACCAATTGTTATGTTTAAGATTTTAAGCAAAAAAGAATTACCAGGAGACTGCTGTCAAATGGACATCTTAGCCCCGAGAATCGCTGCTTCCGCATTGCCCGGCCAGTTTATTATCATCAAAATGGAAAAGAATTCGGAACGTATTCCGTTGACCATCAGTGACCATGATGTTGAGAAGGGATACATCCGCATTGTTTTCAAGGCGATAGGCAAATCTACTCGACAGATGATGACCTTTCAAGTGGGAGATGTGTTTGAAGACGTGGTGGGACCTCTGGGAAGACCTTCTGAATTCATACATCTGTCCCCAGAAGAACTGAAAAGCAAGAAGTTTGTTTTTGTGGGTGGAGGTGTAGGCATTGCTCCTATTTATCCGCAAGTTAAGTGGTTAGCCCAGCATGGCGTAAAACCCGATGTGATTATCGGCGCCAGAATGCAGTCGCTGATTATTTTTGAGGAAGAACTGCGCAGCGTGTCAGGCCATTTGTATGTGACCACAGATGACAATTCTAGTGGTATGCAAGGGGTTGTGACCGATGTGCTGAAAAAGCTGGTGAAGGAGGAAGGCAAGCATTATGATGAGGTGATTGCCATCGGCCCGATGATTATGATGAAGTTCACTACCTTGTTGGCCAAGGAATTGGGCATCAAGTGTACCGTCAGCTTGAACTCGCTGATGGTGGATGGAACGGGTATGTGTGGTGCCTGCCGTGTGTCGGTGGGTGGCAAGACTAAGTTCACTTGTGTGGATGGTCCCGAATTTGACGGTGCTTTAGTGGATTTCGACTTGGCGATGAAGCGTCAGGCTATGTACAATTCCATCAGGGGACAAAAGCAGATGGAACAGGAAGAAAAAGCGGAGGGACATGTCTGCCATGTGGGTGGTATCAGCGAGGAAACCCGCGACCGTTGGCATCGTATTCCTATTCCCGAGCAAGACCCGAAGGTGCGTGCCACCAATTTCGATGAGGTTTGCTTGGGCTACAGTGCCGAAGATGCCATTGCCGAGGCACAGCGTTGCTTGCAGTGCAAGAAACCGCAGTGTATGGAGGGCTGCCCGGTATCCATCAATATCCCCGCTTTTGTGCATTGCGTGGCAGAAGGTCGTTTTGAGGATGCTGCCCGCATTATCAATCAGGATTCAGCTCTGCCCGCTGTATGCGGACGTGTATGCCCGCAGGAACGCCAATGTGAAGGCCGTTGTGTGTTGGGTAATAAAGGAGATGCATTGGCTATTGGCAAGCTGGAACGTTTCGTGGGTGACTGGTCACGCGAACATAAGTTGCAATTTGAGCAGCCTGCCTCCAGGAATGGCAAGAAAGTGGCCGTCATTGGTAGTGGGCCTGCCGGTATTACTTGTGCCAAAGAACTGGTAATGAAGGGTTATGATGTCACAGTTTTTGAGGCATTGCACGAATATGGCGGTGTGTTGGTGTATGGTATTCCGTCCTTCCGTCTGCCCAAAGAAACAGTGGTGCGCTATGAGGTGGAGAATGTGATGAAATTGGGCGCCAAATTTGAAAAGGATGTGATTATAGGCCGTACGGTAACCGTAGATGACCTGATGGATAAGGAAGGCTTCCAGGCTGTCTTTATCGCTTCAGGAGCTGGTCTGCCGATGTTTATGAATATCCCGGGTGAGAACCTCTGCGGTGTAGTTTCCGCTAACGAGTTCCTTACCAGAAACAACTTGCTTTTTGCATACAAAAAAGGGTATGACACCCCCAACTATGTTGGTAAGAAAGTTATCGTGGTAGGTGGTGGCAATGTAGCCATGGATGCCGCCCGTACCGCTCTGCGTTTGGGTGCTGAGGTGCATATTGTTTATCGTCGTTCCGAAGAGGAATTGCCTGCCCGTGTGGAGGAAGTTCACCATGCCAAAGAGGAAGGCGTACAATTCCAGTTGCTGACCAATCCGTTAGAGATTAT
>CACXXY010000098.1 GCA_902771655.1 uncultured Bacteroidota bacterium
TTTTTCAAAAAAGGCACGACCAATTCGTGCCTTTTTTTTTTTGCAAAATTCCTTAATGCCAAAGTGGGAATGGCACTCTGACCGATGCTATTCCTATGACCGGCTGCCGAAGGCAGCGGTGCAGACCACGACTTTCCCCACACTGCCATGTGGGGTTACTGGGAGGATGCTGCCTCGGCAGCGGCACTGCCATAACGTACTTATAAACACTACGGCAAAATCTTGATTTTTTGTATCAAAAAAAACATTATATTTGCAAGATTGAAAAAAATGGCAAAAAATATAATCAACATATTGATAATCATTGCTTTGGCAATACCCTACCGTGGATTTTCACAGGTAGTTTCTTCCGATTCTGTGCAAAGCGGGCAGGCCGTCTCCTCACAGACAAGCGGAGCCAACGCCACCACATCCAATCTAAACGGAGCCAAAAAAACCAAGAAAAAAAGTGTCAAAAGCAGCAAAGTATCCTTTGAGACCTTTGACATGAACTATGCCAAAGCCCTGAAATATTACCAAAACGGACAATACCTGTCGGCCGCGCGACTTTTCGAGGAACTGTACCCCCTGTCACTGGGCACCACCACGGCAGATACCCTATTGTTCCTTTTCGCCGACTGTTACTACAAAAACAAGGACTATGAGCTGGCGGCCTTCCATTTCAAGGACTATGCCCGCCACTACCCCGGCACCGACAAGGCGGAAGAGGCACACTACATGTGTGTGAAATCCGTTTTCGAGATTTCACCCGTGTATAGTCTGGACCAGTCATCCACCTTATACGCCATCGACGAGATGGATTTGTTTATCAAGACCTATCCTTACAGCAAGCATGTTGAAGAGTGTAACCAAATGCTGGACGTGTTGAGAGAGAAGCTGGCCCAAAAGGATTTCGAGATTGCCAAACTGTATTACAATACCGACAATTATCACGCGGCGCAAATCGCGGTCAAGAATTTCCTCAAGGACTATCCCAACTCACAATATGCCCATGAGGCGGTGTATATCTTAGTCAAAAACAACCACGAGTACGCCAAGAAGAGCGTTAACACAAAAAAACGTGAACGTTATCAAGCCTGTATAGATGCCTTCAAAATCATGCAGGCACAATACCCCAACTCGGGATATTACACAGATGCCAAAAAATTGGCGGATGACGCACAACAGCAAATCAACAAAATCAAAAAATAATAATTCAATCAATGAAATCAGCAGATTACAAAAAATTAAAAGTAAATCCTTTCGCCATCACACGCGACATCGTTAAAATGGATGACCAAACCGGCAACATATACAAAACCGTGGTTGTATTGTCCAAAAGAGCCAACCAGATTGCCGCTGACCTAAAAGAGGAATTTCACGAGAGATCACAGGAATTTGTCAGTGCCACCGATAATCTGGAGGAATATCACGAGAACCTCGGACAGATTGAGTTGGCCAAGTATTTTGAGCAGCTGCCGAAACCCACTTTGCTGGCCATCAACGAATACGAGAACAAGCAGATTTACTTCAACGACGTTGAGAATACCGACCAAAACAGATGAGCAACACAGGCTGTAAACATATAGTCATTGGCATTACGGGAGGGATAGCTGCATACAAGGCGCTATCCCTTATCCGCTTGTTTAAGAGCGCCGGACACGAGGTAAAAGTCGTCGCCACCCGACATGCGCTGGAGTTCGTGACACCCCTCACCATTGAGACCTTGTCGCAGAATAAACTCTACATCGACATGTTTGAGCATGGTCACGAAATGGATGTGCACCACATTGCCATGGCCGACTGGGCAGACTGCGTTGTAGTGACTCCCGCCACTGCCAATATCATAGGCAAATTGGCCAACGGCATTGCCGATGATGCCCTGTCCACCCTCCTTTTAGCCACCAGCAAGCCCATCTTCATGGCCCCCGCCATGAACTGCAAAATGTACGCCCACCCGGCGGTACAGCAGAACATGCAAACCCTCCAACAACGTGGAGTCCACCTTATCGACTCAAAAACAGGTTTCTTGGCCTGTGGCGTGGAAGGCAAAGGTCGCATGGAAGAACCCGAACAAATCTATGCTACAGTTTGTCAGTTTTTAGACGGACAGCAGACTCTAAAAGGCCACAAAGCACTCGTCTCCGCAGGTCCCACTTACGAACCCATCGACCCCGTGCGATTTATCGGCAACCATTCCTCCGGCCTGATGGGATATGAACTGGCGGAAGAACTGGCACGGCAAGGGGCTGATGTAACCTTAGTGAGCGGTCCCACACATCTGAGCTGCTCCAGCAACATCAAGCGTGTGGATGTCAAGACCGCCGGCGAAATGTTTGACCAGTGCATGCAATATGGTCCCGCCGCCGACATCATCATCATGGCTGCCGCCGTGGCCGACTATACCCCCAAGGTCACCGCAAGTCAAAAAATCAAGAAACACGAGGAAGGTCTCAACATCGAACTCGTCAAGACCAAAGATATTTTGTCCACACTCGGACATCAACGCCGTGAGGGACAACTAATTACCGGATTCGCCTTGGAGACAGAGAATGAATTGGAGAATGCAAAAGGCAAACTGCAAAATAAAAACATCGATATTATCGTTTTAAATTCCATGAATAACCCTAAGGCTGGCTTCAACAAACCCACCAACCAAGTGACCATGATAGACAAGGAAGGACAGATGATACAAGGTGAGGCCAAAAGCAAAACTGAAGTCGCCAAAGAGATTATTCAGTTTATTATCAGTAAATTAAACAAATAGAAATCATGAGACGTCTGTTGGTTTTATTTTTTTTCACCTTGATGACGACAAGCCTGTTCGCCCAGGATTTCCAATGTCAGGTGTCCATCAACTCCTCCAAAATCAGCGGTTCCAACCGTGAAAGATACAACGCATTGCAACAGGAACTGTACAAGTTCATCAATGACCGCAAATGGTGCCAATATAACCTCAAAAACAACGAACGAATTGAATGCGGCCTGATGATCAACCTGACGGAAGTCTCCGGTGACGTGCTGAAAGGCACGATGACCGTTCAACTACACCGTCCGGTATATAAAACCAACTACAAAACCACCGTATTGAACTTTCAAGACAAGAAAATCCAGTTCACATACGATGAAGGACAGCCGCTCGAATACGACGACAATGTGAACCTCAACCAGCTGACTTCCCTGATTGCCTACTACCTGAACCTTTTTCTGGCACTCGATTTCGACACCTTCTCCATGAACGGCGGTGCACCCTACTATACCAAATGCCAAAACATTGTCAACCTATGCCAAAGTGCCCCTGAACACGGATGGCAATCATTCGAGTCTGGCCAAAACAACCGTTACTGGCTTGTTGAGAACCTTACCAACGGCACTTACAGCAAAATCCACGAGTTTTTATACAACTATCACCGCTTGGGGCTGGACGCCATGGTTGACAATCCCGACGCAGGCAGAGCCGTAATCTTCGAGGCCCTCAAATCCCTGCAACAGGTGGCCCGACAGAAATCAAACCTGGTTATTGTCCAATATATGGTGGGAGCCAAATCCGATGAAATCATCAATATTTTCAAAGAAGGCTTAGCCAACGAGAAAACACAGGTGGTCAACATCATGAAACAGTTAGACCCCGCCAATTCCTCCAAATACGATGCCATAACCGCCGCCGCAAACAAGTAGCCCGCCATGCTCAAAGCCCTGCAAATAGAAAACTACGCGATAATCCGTTCCCTTAAAATCGATTTCGACAAGGGCTTCACGGTTATTACCGGCGAGACTGGCGCAGGCAAATCCATCATCATCGGAGCCTTATCACTGATTTTGGGCAAACGAGCGGATACGGCCGTCCTTCACGACAAAACAAAAAAATGCTTTATCGAAGGCACTTTCGACATCAAATCCTTGCATTTGCAGGATTTTTTCCAACAAAACGACCTCGACTACCAAGACATCACCTATATCAGACGTGAGGTAACCGAGAACGGAAAAACAAGAGCCTTCATCAACGACACTCCTGTAACCCTTTCAGTGCTCAAGGAACTGGCGGAAGCCTTGGTGGACATTCATTCCCAGCATAACAACTTGCTGGTCAACAATGAAAACTTCAGGATTGACGTGCTGGACTTATATGCCCGCAACCACTCCTTGCTTGAAGAATATAAAACAACCTATAACGCATACAAGAAAGCGGAAAAGCGCCATGCCGAACTACTTGAGCAGCAAAAACAGCAGGCGCAAGAACGCAGCTATCTTGAATATGTGCGTCAAGAACTCCACGACGCACAATTGAGCAATGGGGAACAAGAACAGATAGAGCAACAGATAGCCCTTCTTTCCAATGCGGAGACTATCAAATCAAAACTATACCAGAGTATTCAAATCCTTGAAGCCGAGGAAGAAGACAACATCATTCACCACCTGCAAACCATCCGCGACCACTGCCATAGTATCAGTCAATACGACACTGAGATTGATGAGCTTGGCCAACGCTTGGACAGCAGTTTGCTGGAGCTGAAAGACATTGCCAGAGACCTGAGCCTGAAAGAGAGCAAGATTGAAGTCAATCCACAAGAACTTGAAAGGCTGAGCGAACGCCTGGACTTGCTGCTGAACCTTGAGCACAAGCATCATGTGAACAGCAACGAGGAGCTCATTGACATACTGTCGTCAACAGAAGCCAAATTGGACTCCATGACGGCCAATGACGAGCAGCTTGAGCAAAGTCAGAGACTCTCCCAGGAACTCTATGCCAAGACTTTGGAATTAGCCACTGCCCTTTCCGAATCCCGTCAGCAATGTATCGGTAATCTGGAGCAGGAGATGGTAAGCCGTATCAAACTTTTGGGCATGGAATATGGGGATTTCAAGGTAGAAATCAGCTCAGGTCAACAACCAGGGCCTACCGGCATCGACAAGGTGCAATTTTTATTTTCCGCCAATCGCGGCAGCGAGCTGAATGAGATCGAGAAGACAGCCTCCGGCGGAGAAATCTCAAGGCTTATGTTGGCACTCAAGAGCATTATCAACGACAACAGCCTGCTTCCGACCGTCATTTTCGACGAGATTGACTCTGGCATCTCAGGCGAGGTGGCCGGCAAAGTGGCATCGCTCATGCAAGAGTTATCACTCAAACACCAACTGATAGTCATCACCCATTTGCCGCAAATTGCCGCCAAAGGCAAGAAGCATTATTTTGTATATAAAGATGTGGTTGATGACAAAACTTTTACACAAATCAAATGTCTGAATAATGAGGAAAGCATTCGTGAGATTGCCATCATGATGAGTGGCAATCGTGTGAGCGATGCCGCCCTCAAGACAGCAAAAGAGCTGAAAAACAATACCTTATCATGAAAAAGATTATCTTAATCATACTATGCTTTTGCTGCGTTTTCGCTTCATACGCACAAAGCAAGGAAAAATTCCGAGACAAGAAAGACAGCAAATTTGTCTTCATGAGCACCATTGGTGTGGCTGGCGGTGCCGGCAGCATCAAGATACCCAACCGTGAAATTCAAAACCGTCTGTTTTCCGTTCAGGTGAACCAGCTTTTAGCTTATCAATTCAACCCCAATTTCTTCATGGGTGTGAACCTGGGTATTGACTTCTGGCGATATACAGCTTTCATTCCGCTGACTTTCAACCTCAGCGTCAACTTCACCAGAACCAGAATCTGTCCCCACTGGTATGCCAACATGGGATATTCATTCAAGTGGTACATGAACCAGAAGCCTGAATTGACCACCCGTGTTATCCAAGGCGCAAAAGCAGGTCCTGTCGTGGAGACAGGACTCGGTATCAACATCAAGGTCAGCGATAAAGTGTCCCTGCTGATTTTGGCCACTTATAAGATGCAGCATTCCAGCATCAAATATAGTGTGGTCATCCCCGATGAACCTGACAACTCAGAGTATTTCACCAACAGCGAGAAGAACCACCACTACCACTTTGGCGGCGTAAAATTCGGCATTCTATATTAGAAAAATCGTCTATTCAGCATATAATAATAATCATTAAAAATACAAAAAACATGAAAAAATCTATCATTCTGATGTGCTTTCTGAGCCTGTTGCTCTTCAATTCCGGTATGGCTCAGCGTTCTAACTATTACCGTATAACGGATAACAGTTATAGCGACATCAAAATCTCTTACTCTATTGATGTTCAGAATCTTCAAATCAAGAACATCAAGACTGAGCAAGGTAATTATTGCCAGCTTTCTTATGAGGGTATGACTCCCACACAGAATGATGGCCAACCCGAATTGCCTGTCATCACCAACCTGCTGGAGATTCCCTTGTGCGAGAACATGCAGGTGAATGTTGTTAACAGCATTTACGAGACCTATAGTCTTGCCGAACTAGGTATCAACTATCCCATTATACCGGCACAGCCCCGACACCCCAAATCAGAGGACGGTCCCTTCCCCTTTGTGATTGACGAAGCTACATACGCCACCAACAGTTTTTATGGTATGCCGTTGGCTCAAAGCGAGAAAGTGGGTGTACTCCGTAACATCAACATGGGCAGAATCAGCATAGCACCTTTTGAATACAATCCCGTGACTGGCCAATTGAAAGTCTGCACGCAGATAGATGTGGAAATCAGCTTTGTCAACCCGAACATTCCCAAGACCATGGAAATGAAGACCAAACATGGCAACGGCATGTTCGACGGACAGCACTGCGGTGTTATTAACTCCATGAACGAGCCCGGCTTCAGAGACGAAATCGACAATGCTCCCATCAAATATTTGATTATAGCCCATTCCATGTTCAGAGGCAACGAAGATCTCATCAATTTCATCAACTGGAAAAAACGAATCGGTTATTTGGTAGAGATTGCATATACTGATGACAGCAATGTAGGCACAACTACCACCAGCATCAAGAACTTTATCAAGGCAAAATATGACAACGCCACAGCGGAAGCCCCCGCTCCCACTTTTGTGTTGCTGATTGGTGATGTGGCACAGATTCCGGCATTCACAGGTGTTGCCGACAACGGACATGTAACAGACTTATACTATGCCACTTGGACTACGGGAGACAATCTTCCCGACTGTTATTATGGACGTTTTTCAGCCCAGAATGTCAGCCAATTAACTCCGCAGATTGAAAAGACTCTGATGTATGAGCAATTTTCCATGCCTGATCCGTCATATTTAGGGAGAGCCGTTTTAGTGTCCGGCACTGACAGCCAAACTTCCGCAGGACACTCTACCACCCATGCAGACGGACAAATCAAATATGTGTCTACCAACTATGTAAACACCGACAACGGTTTTACCACAGTAAACACCCATTTATATAACTGCAGTTCCCAAGCGGCAACCATCCGCAGTGAAATCGGTGCTGGTGTAGGTCTTGCAAACTATACTGCCCACTGTGGTTCCAGCGGGTGGTCAGATCCCACCTTTGAGACCAATCATATATCCGCAATGAACAATGCCAACAAATATGGCATTCTGATCGGCAACTGCTGCCAATCTGGAAAATTCGAGGAAAGCAACTGCTTTGGAGAGGCATTGCTAAGAACTGCCAACAAAGGAGCTGTAGTTTATCTTGGCGCTTCAGATTATTCCTACTGGGATGAGGACTATTACTGGGCTGTCGGTGTGCGTAGCAGCATTACCACCACTCCCACAACATACGATGCTTCACACCTGGGTGCATACGACCGCCTGTTTCACACTCACAACGAAGCCCATAGCCAATGGTATGTAACCTCTTCCGGCATTAATGTCGCCGGCAACTTGGCTGTTGAATCCTCCTCTTCAACGAGAAAATTGTATTATTGGGAAATTTACCATGTATTTGGTGATCCCTCTATCAAACCTTATCTGTCTGAGCCTTCAGCCATAACCGCCAACATTCCCAACGGCAGTGTTATAGGCATTTCCTCTCTTGATTTCACAGCCGTGCCCTATGCATACGTGGCCTTAACACAAAACAACGTGCTGATAAGCGCTGCTTTCGCCAATGAAAACGGTCAGGTAAGCTTGGCATTGCCCGCCGACCTTATTCCCGGTCAATACGAAATAGCCATCTCCGCCCAGAACTACATCCAGTTCTTCCAAAACATCAATTTCGCTTCTCCAAACGCTTTTTATGCTGTAAGCAATATCAGTTTGAACAACAGCGCCGCACTCAGCAACGACCAAATCAGCAACTGGGATTTACATGTTGAAAATGTCAGTGCCATTACAGGAAACAATGTAAGAGCCAAAATACAAGCCCTTACCCCCAACATTTATTTCGTCGTTGACTCTGTTT
>CACXXY010000099.1 GCA_902771655.1 uncultured Bacteroidota bacterium
CTTTTTCAGGCTATGGACAGAAAATAGCGTTGCTGAAATACCGCGGGGGTGGCGACTGGTACAGTAATCCCACCTCGTTGCCCAACCTGATTGCTTTCTGCAACAAGAACTTGGGTACTTCCATCGATAAGGATCCGGCCACAGTGGAAGTGGGCAGTGCTGACATTTTCCAGTATCCGTTCATCCACATGACAGGTCATGGCAATGTAGTATTCAGTGACGATGAGGCCCAGAATCTGCGTATGTATCTGATTTCAGGTGGCTTTCTGCATATTGATGACAACTATGGACTGAATAATTTTATCAGGACGCAGATGAAAGCGGTGTTTCCAGAGTTGGATTTTGTGGAGATACCATATAATCATCCAATCTATCACCAGAAATATGATTTTCCGAGAGGTTTGCCGAAGATTCATGAGCATGACGGTAAGCCTGCTCAGGGTTTCGGCTTGATTTGGGAAGGACGGCTGGTGTGTTTCTTTTCTTACGAGTGTGACTTGGGCGATGGTTGGGAGGATGCCATTGTGCATGGCGACAGCGAGGCGACCCGCACCAAGGCCTTGCAAATGGGAGCCAATATCATACAATACGTATTTACCCGATAAATCTTGTAGGGCTGTCACACTGTGGCAGCCGTATCATACCATCTATGTGATTTGTAGGGACGTATCGCATGCGTCCGCTGATGTAATGTAGGTCTGTCACACTGTGGCAGCCGTATCGTGTTCTCTGCGTAATTTATGAGGCTGCGTCACATGCGTCCGCTTGTTTACGATTACATAATACGGGAATAAAATAACGGTGACCTGTAAGCCGGGTTCTGTGATCTTCTGTCATTTATCTAGGCATTATGTCGCCATAATGCTCAATCAACCTACCCTCCGGGATCGGGCGAGCCACCCTCAAGCCCCGGTTTATTTGGTTTTTCAACCCATGAGGTTTACCCCCGCCGAATATCACTACCGGCGTCGTGAGCTCTTACCTCGCGTTTTCACCCTTACCTGATTGCGCAGGCGGTTATTTTCTGCGGCCCTGTCTGTGATTCCTTGCGGAACCCCTTCCTGTTAAGAAGCATGGTGCTCTGTGTTGCCCGGACTTTCCTCTCCCTCCCGATGGGAGGCAGCGACAGAACGGCCACCGTTATTTAATGTTTTGTCAAATTTATAATTGCAGAGACGTGCCATGGCGCGTCTCTACAGGTATTTGTGTTTATTATTATTTTCGTAGAGACGGGGCATGCCCCGTCTCTACAAAGGAAATCGGTATTAATAATTCAGCATTACCGGCATAATCAGCATCAGCAGGCTTTCTTCGGCAGAGAATTCCTCTACGGGCAGAATCAACGCGGCACGGTCGGGACGTGACATCTCGAGGCGGATTTCTGTGCCGTCCATATTCTCCAGCATTTCGCGGAGGAACTTGGAGTTGAAGCCGATATCCATTTTCTCACCACTGTAAAGGCCGGCGATGCTTTCTTCAGCCTTGTTGGAGAAGTCGATATCCTCGGCGGTGATGTTGGTGCCTTCTTCAGACAAAGACACACGAACTTGGAAGGTGGACTGGTTGGAGTAATTGCCCACACGTTTGATGGAGCGCAGGAACTCCTCGCGGTTTACTACCAAGGTGTTGGGATTCTCTTTGGGAATCACATTCTCATAATTCGGGTACTTGCCTTCCTTCAGTGAGGAGAACAATTGCATATTGCCGAACGAGAACTGGATATGGTTGGTGCTTGCCGAATATTCAATTTTCACAGGGGTATCAACACCTGACAGGATGGTCTTGAGGTGGGCGAGAGGTTTCTTCGACAAGATGAAAGATGCCGGATTCTCGCTGGTGTTCTTTGTGTTGCGGTAACGAACCAGCTTATGGGCATCAGTGGCCACAAAAGTGATGCATTCGCTATTGAGCTCGCAGAACACACCCATCATGTTGGGTCTCAGCTCGTCGTTTCCAGTGGCGAATAAGGTCTTGCTGATGGCACGCTGCAGTACCATAGGCTCCATCTCAAATGATTCGGTATTGCCCATGGCTGGAATCTGCGGATATTCGTTGCCAGGGAAGCAAGGTGCCTCGTACTCACCATTGGCGATGGTATAGTGCACTTCGTTGGTCTCTTCATTGATCACAAAGACGATGGGGTTGTCGCCCACAAGTTTCAGTGTCTCCAGCATGATCTTTGAGGGCACCGCTACGCAGCATTCGCCTTCAACGTTGGTCAGCTCAACCACGGCGGTCATGGTGGAATCCAAGTCGGATGCGGTCATCGTCAGGGTGTTGCCCTTGACGGTGAACAGGAAGTTGTCGAGGATTGCCATGGTGCTGTTGCTTCCCAACACACCGCTGATGGCGCTTAAATTTTTATACAAAACGTCTCTTGATACAATGAATTTCATAATATGTGATTTTAATATTTTCTTTTATTTCAATCTGCAAAGATACAAATTTTTTTAATGTGCTAATGTGCCAATGTGCTAATTTTTAAAAGGGGAGTTTCGCACTTCGTGCTCAAGGGGAGTGATGCTTCGCATCAGGGGAGTCTCGTGCTACGCACTCGAGGGGAGTTTTTTTGAATTCTTCTCTCTAACCTCTAATCACTAATTCCTGACCCCTGGCCCCTGATCACTAACCCCTTATCTCAGCTGTTTATACAAATCCCAATACACTTGTGCGTCTTTTTTCTTGCCGCGGCTTTCCAGGCTCTTGGCCATTTTCTTGTAGAGCTTGCGGTAGGCACCTCTGTCGTCCAAACCATCTGCTTTGTAGATCTGAATGAGTTGTTGCACACCGGCGTTGTCCAACTGGTCATGGTCAATTAATTGTCCAAGTATTTTTTCAGCGTTCTTGACATCATTCTGGCGGAGGTAGATATTGCACATCAGGTGATAAGCGCCTGTGAACTTGAAGTTGCAGTCGATGATGTACTTACAGGTCTCAATGGCCTTGTCCATTTCGCCTTTGGTCATGTAGTAATGAGCCAGGAAGTAGTTGGCGGTCTCATATTTGGGCAGGAAGCTGAGTTCGTGGTCAATGTATGTCTTGGCACTGTCGAGCTGTCCTCTCATCAGGTAGCATTCGATGATGTTGTTGAGGGCCGCCTCGTTGTATGGGTTGATGGCCAAAGCCTCTTTGAAGCAGATGATGGCGCTATCCACCTGATTTTTGGACTTATATTGATTGCCTAACATATCGATTTTTGATTGGCGTTTCAGAATAAGGCAGATAGGCTTGCCGTCCACATCAATGGTCTTGATACAATCGGGTGGGGGGAAGGCACCTGCATTCTTGATTTGTTCGGGAGCCATGCCCGTGATGGTAAAGATGGCGTAATCCCAGTCATTGTTGCCTTTCTCATACCAGCGGCTGAAGAGAGGCGCAAATTTGGCGGTATCATTCCGGAAGAAATAGCCGACCGATGCGGTATGCCATGTGGCTACTTTTATTTTCGAGCCGTCTGGATTGGGTTCGGCATTGGCGATAATCCATTCGGAAGCCTCGCGGGTAGAGTGGTAGTAGTAGTCCATCTCGTAATTGCCGTAGGCCTTGTCGATACCTCCTGCCAGCTCATTGAAATACACATATTCGTATGGATGGTTGGCACAAATATGGCGGATAGGACCAATCAGCAGGACCAGCAACACGATAACGCTGGCGACATTCACCAAAATTCCTTTTGCAGAGACGCGATTAATCGCGTCTCTACCGTCGTTTTCTTGTTTGGTATTGTCTTTTTCGGCTGATACTTTCTTTCTGTCCTCATTAATTATTAATTGATCATTATTAATTCCCAACTTGGATTCCACCCATTTCACCATCGCATCGAAGCCCCAGCCTGCGGCCACCACCATGGGCGGGTAGGCGAACATGGCATGACGCCAGCCTCCATAGACATTGGCTTTGGTGAACACGATCCAGAATACGGGGAAGAAGAAAGTGAAGAACACAAAG
This sequence comes from uncultured Bacteroidota bacterium, assembly GCA_902771655.1. Classification (GTDB taxonomy): domain Bacteria; phylum Bacteroidota; class Bacteroidia; order Bacteroidales; family WCHB1-69; genus RUG11690. The sequence goes on from CACXXY010000099.1 coordinate 3,949, forward strand.
AACGCCCAGAAGCGGTCCTCTTTCTTGCGCCAGCAGCATATAAAAAACAGCACCAAACCAACAATCACTGCGATAGGAATGGTCATAAAAATATATTTCGGAGTATAATACCAGGGCAGCACATCCGACCACTGCAACGAGCCTTCGAAGAGCTGGCGGATAGCAGTGGCGAATTGGCTTTGGGCTTTGAATGTTTCAAGGGGATTGTCGATAGGACTCACCAAACCGTATGGCCATAAGAGCATGGCGACGAAATAGCCAGCCACAGAAACGATAATTCCATACAGGACCATCTTCCCGAAGTCTTGCATAGATTTTTTCTTGAAAACATCTTTCTTAGGATGGAGTTTGAATAGATACAAAACACTAAACATGCCCAAATAAGGTATTAACAACAGTCCACCGATACGAACAGAGATGGCGAAGGCGATACTGGCACCTAATAAAATGAAAGTGCTGATTTTAGGTTTGGGAAATTCTTGCAGATATACGATAATGGCATAAATGCCCCATAGCATGGCCATGGCGAAACTCACGTCTTTCAAGTCATTGAATGAGTGGCCTAATAGTCGTGGCGATAAAAACATCAGTACGGCAACAAAAAAGGCAGAACGCCAGTTGCCTGTAATTCGATGGGCGATTAATCCTCCGAAAAGCAACATGAGCCAGCCGCAAATGGCATTGCAGATGTGTCGAACCATTATTTCATCTTCGATAGAGAACACATGTGCAATGACATGGGCGATATTGTCCACTGATTGTCCGTAATGAGGCAAGTTCCAATCAGGACGCGCATCTATGGCAGTTGTGTCCTTTCCTCCGGTAGCATAGAAATTGTAAACGGCTTTGGCCTGTCTCATTTGGAATTCCTCATCGCCACTAAAACCGGCATCCATACTGAGCCGGATGGAGGTGCATAGAGCAATAATTAAAAATAGCCAATAGATTAATTTCCAAGGATTGTTTTTAAGCCATTGAGTGATTTTGTTCATGTCAGGATATGATTATAAGTTGATTCTATGTTCAATGATGTATTCTGGTCTGTCTTTTGATTCGTCAAACAAGTTGCCGATGTATTGTCCTAAAATTCCGATGGTAAGAAGTTGGATTCCTCCAAAGAACACGATAAGGAGCACGATGGTGGTCCAACCGAGTACGAAGCCGGATGGATTGATGAGTTTTGAAATCAGCACGATCAAGGAGTATATGAGACTGAGAATGACAGCGAAAAAACCAAGCCAAGTGGCTATTTTCAATGGTTTTTTCGAGAAGGACATCAGACCTATGGAGGCAAAACGGAGCATTTTTCTGAGCGGGTACTTGGTTTCTCCGGCAAAACGTTCTTTGCGCTCATAGTAGCAGGGTAACTGCTTATAACCCATCCAGCTGATTAATCCGCGGATGTATTTGTTTTTCTCATGTAAGCGGTTGAACTCATCGATGATTTTGCGGTCTATCAGTCGGAAATCGCCAGTGTCAACGGGAAATTGTACCTCGGACATTTTATTCAATATACGGTAAAAATATCTTGCGGTTACGAGTTTAAACCAGCTTTCTCCTTCACGTTTCTTGCGAACGCCATAGACAACATTTGCCTGTTCTTTTTTCTGGATTTCCAGCATGTCGAGAATTACTTCTGGCGGATCCTGCAGGTCGGCGTCAATAATGACGGCTAAGTCACCTTTGCAATTGTTGATACCGGCGGTTACCGCACACTGATGTCCGAAATTGCGGGAGAAGCTGATAACTTTGACATGTTGATCTTGGGCGGCAAGCTCGGATAAAATCGATAAAGTTTTGTCTTTACTGCCGTCATTGACAAACAGAAGCTCATAGTCGTACTCTATGGTTTGCAAGACTTCCGTGAGTCGCTTATAGGTTTCCTGAATCACCTGTTCTTCATTATAACAGGGTGTGATAACGGTAAGTAGCATATTTTTATTTTGAAAATTTGAATACTATGTTTCTTGCGATGCACATGAGCCATGCCATGCCTTTAGCGATAAATCTTTCGTACCATGGCATTTCGATGAATTTCTCCCGATAGCACTTGTCTATGTATGCGTTGAAAATTTTTGCCTGACTCCATTTGAAGCCAGCTGTGCCGGAGGTGCTGATGACACGGAAAGAAAATAATGGCTTTTTAATGACGAACAGATTTCCGTGTTTGAGAAGTTGGCAGAAGAAATTGAAATCCATAACGTATGTTAAAGAGTCGTCGGTTATAAAGCCGCTGGTTTTTTCGGCTACCTCACGATCAAACATTGTACATCCGGGTTCGCCAAAAAGATTGGTGCCGTGCAAAAAGGATTTACGGATTGCAGACATACCGTTATAGACGCCTTCTTTGGCAGGATAGCCTTTCTTGAACAGCTCTTTGCCCTGCTCATTGATAACAGTTTTGTCACAAGTGATCATCACAATGTTGTCATCGGGGTGCTGAAGGAAAGCATTGACCTGTTTTTCGATGCAGTCGGGAGTAATGACGTCATCAGCACAGAGGCATTTCACATATTTTCCGGAAGCACGTGACAGGGCAGCTTGGAAGTTTCTGAACATACCCAAATTGCTGTCGTTTACAAAAAGTTTAATCCGGCTGTCGGTGAATGCACTGACAACTTCTGTGGTATGGTCTGTTGACGCATTGTCGGAAATGATGATTTCAATGTTGCTATAGGTCTGGTCTAAAACACTTTGGATGGTTTTTCCAATGGTGTTTTCAGAATTATAACAAGGTATGCAAATGCTTACAAGAGGAGCCATAATCACATAACATTTACTTTCACATTTTTTGGCAAAAATACGAAAAAAAATCACAGGAATAAGAACCTGTGATAATAATTGATGTGTTTTTTCTTAGGATAAAAAAAGTTGAATTCCTTGATGTATGTCTGTCTTTTGTTTCCATCCAGGAACTAAGTTTCCTTGTTGCCAAGGTGTCATGACTTCACGTTCTCTATATGGTAAACCTCCCCATAAAATATTTAGTTTTTTCTTTGAAACAGTCTCAAATATACCAGCCAATTCTCGTAAGGAATATGTTTTTTTCGCACTTAATACATATTCATTTTTTAATTGTGTCTTGTTGCAGAGAAGATTCACCAATGTGATAAAGCCATTAACCACATCGTCAATATATAATAAGTTGATTTTTTGTTCTCCAGGGGACATCTTTAGTTGTTCACCACTTTCGGCATATTGTTTGAAAAGAGACATGAGTTTTCTTCTGGGATCTTTTGGACCGTAGGTGTCACATATTTTAAGAGTAACGAACTTGATGTCAGATGTTTCTGTATAATATTTGGAGATGTCAATAAAAGCCTGTTTGGTAGCGGCATATAGATTTACAGGGTCGTATTCTGTACTGTCATGCAGGTAGTTCTGCCAGTATGTTCCTGTGTTCAAAAACCATTGGACGCTTGTTTCTTTTGCGGCTTCCAAAAGTGCTGTGCCCAAAAAAATATTTGATAAAATGAGGTCTTTGCATTGATAGCTTTGATGTTGTGCAATAAAGAGTGATGCAAGATGAATGATTCCTTCAATTTGGTTTCTGATGATGTATTCTTTGAGTTCTCCTATATTATCATCGAAAATGAAATTTTTTAGATTGAAGTTGTCTTCCCATCTTGTTGAGGGTCTAATTAATACATGAACCTCATGCTCTTGTGATAATGACTTAAGTAAATGCTGCCCTATAAATCCAGTGGCTCCAGTGATTAATATGTTCATTAAAAAGGACTTTTAAAATTAGAAAGAGTGGGAAAGGATAAGTCTCTGTCTGAAATGATAGGTTTTTCAACTCCCCAGTCAAATCCGAAAGAGTCATACCTGATTCCACAATCACAGCTGGGATTGTAAACAGAGGTTTGTATGTAGTTTACGACTGTGTTGTCATTTAATGACAGGAAACCGTGGGCGCACCCTTTGGGAATGTATAGAAATTCCCCACTTGTATCGGATAATTCAAAGGAACAGTATTGACCATAGGTTTCACTTTTGGTTCGTATGTCTACCACAACATCAACAACAGCTCCATTGCTTACATATACAATCTTTTCATGGTCTGCTGGTGGAATTTGGAAATGCATGCCCCGAATGACATTTTTATGAGATATAGAGAAGTAGCATTCCTTAAGATTTGTGCATAATAGATTGTCCTTATAAAAATCCTCATTGAAGATCTTGAGGAACCTGCCGCGGCTGTCTGTGAAAAGTTTGTTTTTTATAAGCAGCAAGCCTGTTAAAGATGTTTCAATCGCTTCCATATTATTCCCAATCGTCTGTGAG
>CACXXY010000100.1 GCA_902771655.1 uncultured Bacteroidota bacterium
CATAAAAACAACAGAAGACCGTGGGATAAATCCAGGGACCAGGGATCAGGAATCAGGGGTCAGGAATCAGGGATCTGTGATCAGATGATAGGGAATAGTCAACAAATGAGAGATAACACCACTAACGGTCAGAGGATTCAGACTGAGCCCAAGAACAGCGTAAAACAAAACTCATATTCTGAAAACAAGGTGGAATCCAAGAAGGTGGAGACTAGGACAGTGGAAACGAACAAGCCAGAGACAGATAAGATGGAAGCGGGAAAAAAGGAAACCAGGACGGTGGAGGCAAGAAAAACCGAGACGGATAAGATAAAAGCAGAAAAGACGGGAACGGGGAAGGTGGAAACAAACAAGCCCGAAACGGATAAGATGGAAACGAAAAAGATGGATACAGAGGTGGAAAATTCCGAGCCCAATACCGCCAAGCTTGAAAACGAAAAAGCCCCTAAGGCCAATGAGCCCGTAAGCGCTGACAAGGAAGAAAAAACTGAAACCAGCAAGATAGAGTCCAAAGTCAAAGAGCAGTTCTCCGACAAAGACCATTCGCAGGTGGAGAATTTGGACCAGTACTTGGATATGGATATCCGTACGGGCAGCAACCCCGAAGCGGATGCCATCGCCGCCAACATTTTCCTTACCCGTGGACTGAACGAGAAACCTGATGTGGAGACTCCTCACTGCCGCGAATACCGCTACAACTGCTGTAAATTAGCCACCTACGACTGGATAGAGCAGATGGATATCGCCACAGATTATCTGGACTTCAACATCGCAGAAGTACGCTTCAAAAACAGCCACAAGGATTTCTACATCCTGCCCGAGGAAGGAGTCTTTCGTGTAGGCGACATTGTCGCGGTGGAAGCCTCTCCCGGACACGACATCGGCATCATCTCCATGCTGGGCTTGTCAGTCAAGAAACAACTGGAACACAAGCGTTTAAAACCCGAGGATGTCACCAAAAAGCTGTACCGTATTGCCCGTGTCAGCGACATCGACAAGTGGATTTCCACGGTTGACCTGGAACACACCACCATGCTGTCATCCCGCTATATTGCTTGGGACCTGGACCTCAAAATGAAGGTCAACGATGTGGAATACCAAGGCGATGGCACCAAAGCCATTTTCTACTATTCCGCCGAAGAGCGTGTGGATTTCCGTGAGCTGATCAAGATTCTGGCTGAGCAATTCCGCATCCGCATCGAGATGCGACAGATTGGCGTCCGCCAGGAGGCTGCCCGTCTGGGCGGCATCGGCACCTGCGGCCGCGAGCTGTGCTGCTCCGCCTGGCTCACCAACTTCCAGTCGGTATCCACCAACACCGCCCGTACCCAACAGCTGTCGCTCAACCCGCAAAAGCTGGCCGGCATGTGCGGCAAACTGAAATGCTGCCTCAACTTCGAGCAATCGACCTACATCGAGGAATCGAAAGGCTTCCCAGCTCCCAACGTGCATCTGAAAACCAAAAAAGGCAAGTGTTTCTACAACAAAATCGACATTTTCAAGAAAATCGTATGGTATTCGTATGCTGACGACAACAGCAAAATTTTCGCCATCCCCTTGGATAAAGTCAACGAAATCATCAAGATGAACTCCGAAGGCAAATATCCCGAGACACTGGAAGAATTTGCCATCGTCAACCAAGCGAAAGTTGAGGAAGGTGTCAGCTACAGTATGGATGAACTTAAACGTATTGAGGACAAATAACGATGAAAAAACTGCTGTTTTTCCTATTGGCCGCCACCCTGCTCTGCTCTTGCGGACCAAAACGTTACTACGAAGAAATCTTGTCCGTCGATAAAGACGGATGGCATCAGGATTCCCTGCTTACTTTCAGCATCGACATTACCGATTCCACCCAGTACTACGACATGTATCTTTTTGTCCGCAACACCACCGACTACGCCATGCAGAATTTCTACGTGTTTTTCACCACAGAATTTCCCAATGGGGTTTCGGTCCAGGACACCTTGGGCTTTGTACTGTGTGACAAATATGGCAGATGGACTGGCAAGGGACATGGCTACATGAAAGAGAACCAGTTCCTGTTCAGGCCATATATCCGTTTTGCCCGCTGCGGCACTTACACTTTCAGAGTGCAGCAGGCTATGCGTGAGGAAAAGCTGGAAGGGATTTCGGACTTTGGCATCGCCCTATATCTCCATAAAATAAAAAAGTAAAACAGGCAGAATCACAATCAATAGCTGAAACTCACAGCAACGTGTCTCCATAAAACACAAAAACATGAAAAAGCTGTTCCCCATAATCATCCTCCTGTTATGCTGCTTTGCCGCCACTGCCCAGAATGACAACAATAAAGTCTCCAGACAGCACAGCAACGTACGGGGAGGTGTGCGTATCGGCCTGACCACCTCTCAGATATCCGGTGACGACCTTAGGGGCTACCACCAGTTCGGAGGCTATGCCGGCCTGTATGTCACCTTTCCGCTCACACAGAACTGGAAATGGATGATTCAGCCAGAGCTGAACTTTAACATGAAAGGCAGTCACACTTACTTCCCAAAGGGATTACAAGAAGGGCAACAGACCTATTCGCTCAGTTTATATTATATTGAAATACCACTTTTCATACGATGGAATATATATAAAGGGCTGATTGTTGAGGCAGGTCCTTCCTTTAACATCAACGTGTTCCACAGAGAGAAGTTCGACGGGGATGCTGACCGCCATGTGCAGCCATTCCGATGGTATGAAGTGGCTTTCTTTGCCGGTGTAAACTACTTGTTCAAAGACCACTATGGCATATTTTTCCGATACACCCACTCTATTGTCCCTGTAAGAGTTCCCAACAATGTGACTAACCGTCTCATCAGCAAACAACGCAACGACGCCATGATGATAGGTTTTTATTATCAATTCTAATATTTTTTATATTTTTGCAGAGAAATTATTGTAAACCACAATGATGAAACAAACGGTAAGAAATATCATCTACTTTTTAACGCTGGTGCTGTTTTTGATTTATTCTTCAGGATTGAAGATTACCATTCATCATTGCTGCCATAAACATCACCATGAGGCCAACGACCATCGTCACTGCACCGAGAACACCTATGTCTTCAAAATCACCGACCAGTTCAAGAACTGCGAGACAAAGCACGTTGCTCCGGTTCAGCCTTTGAATCTGCTTGGCGACAATAATTTACCACGTTTGACAAACATTGCAAAACCTTGCCATAGTTTGGATGCAGATGTGTGTCATTGTCTGTTTCATCTGCCAGGCCGATGTATATTCAGTCTAGTATCTCATTTTCTTTTATGATTTTTTCGGAATAACTTGTTTTGCATTCATTCGCAAACGAGAGATTGTATCGATGAAAAAACTGTTTTTTCATCCAAAATCTGTTTTCACATTCACGAAAAAAACATAAAATGAAGAAAATACCAGCATTAATTATTGTTTTCTTGAGCATCATTAATATACATGCCCAAGTATTGACTGGCACAGTCAAAGAAATTGACAACAACCAGCAAGAAAACGCCGTAATGGGAGCCATTTTGCAATGGAAAGGCACAGACATAGGTGCCATCACCGATGCGGAAGGGCATTTCTCAATAAACAGAAGTCCCCGTACAGACACACTTCTCGTCGTATATCAGGCCTACGACAACGACACGATTTTCATTCCAAAGAGCCAAAAAGAGCTTAATATCATACTTTCCAACGCCCACAACCTGGATGCGGTGAATGTCAGTGCCCATGATGGTTCCTACGTTTCCATCAAGCCTATCCTCACCACTGTCATCACCACGCAAGGGCTACGCAAAGCGGCCTGTTGCAATCTGGCTGAAAGCTTCGAAAACACTGTGGCTGTGGATGTTGAATACTCTGACGCCATCACGGGAGCCAAACAAATCTCCATGCTCGGATTAGCAGGCATCTATTCACAGATACTGTTGGAAAATGTACCTTACATCCGTCTGTTAGCCAACCAGTTCGGCCTGGCCTTTGTGCCCGGAACCTGGATGGAGAGCATCAGTGTCTCGAAGGGCGTTGCCTCTGTGACCAACGGCTACGAGGCCATCACAGGTCAGATTGACGTGGAATACAAAAAGCCCGAGACCAACCGTGAACGCCTGTTTATCAACCTGTTTGGCAGCACGATGGGCAAAGGAGAGCTCAACCTGAACAGCCGTTTCGATGTGGGCAAGTCGGGACACGCCTCCAGCATGATACTGGCACATGGTGAAGGACAATTCGCCAAGATGGACATGAACAAGGACGGCTTCCTGGACGTGCCCAAGAACTATCAAATCAACCTGATGAACCGATGGGATTATGATGTACCCGACAAAATGGAAGGCCGCACCTGGATTTCCTATCTGTGGGAAGACCGTATCGGTGGACAGATGAGCTATAATCCAAAAAAATCTTTTGATGAGACAGTCCGTTTCAATATCTGGGGTTTGCGTATCAAAACTCACAAACTGGACATCACCACTAAAAACGGCATCTTGCTGCCCGGTGAGCATGAAAGCATCGGAACCATTGCCTCTTTCACCTTCCACGACAACCAATCGCAATATGGCGACCGTTTATACAACGCCCGTCAGTACAGCGGTTATGTCAACATCTTATATTCCAACCGTTTCGGAGCGAAAGAACGCAGCAAACTCACCGCCGGTGGAAGCTTCCAGATGGACTTTGTAAACGAGCAACTGGGTAAGCATATACTCCAAGGTTCACACCTACTGGATGCAAATCCATACGCCACCGACATTCGTCGCAAAGAGCTGGTACCCGGTATCTTTGCCGAATACTCCTACTCCATCGACGAGAAATTCATTGTGATGGCAGGCATGAGACTGGACTACAACTTCGCATACAACCAGTTGTTTTGGACACCCAGACTCCACCTCAAATGGCAAGCCGCGGAAAACACTTCTATAAGAGTTTCGGCTGGCAAAGGCTACCGCATCTCCAATGTACTCACCGAAAACCAGTCGCTGCTCATCAGTAATCGCGAATTCGTTTTCGCTGACAATGTTTTCACGAACGGCGCCATGCCCTTGAACCAGGGCTTACGTCCCGAGGAAGCCTACAACACAGGCATCAGCTTTGTGCAAGGCTTCAAGATGCCCGGTGGCAAATCCACCTTCAGCGTGGACTATTACTACACCCATTTCATCAACCAGACCATCATTGACATGGATTATGACATACATAGTATTTATGTATATAATCTTAACGGAAGTTTCAACGGCTATAAAAACAAAGCCTACTCCCACTCCACCCAGGCGGAACTTATCATGAATCCCGTGAAAGGTTTTGAAATCATTTTGGCTTACCGTTTCAACTACGTGATGCAGACTACCAACAGAATCTTACAAGAAAAGGCACTGATCAGTCCGCACAAAGCCTTGCTGAGTTTGAGTTATGCCACAAAATTCGACAAGTGGAAATTCAATGTCAGCCTGCAATACCATAGTAAGATGCGTTTGCCCGACATGTCGTCCAATCCCATAGAATACCAACCCACACCCTCCAAAGGTTATTTCATGCTGAACGCCCAGATCACCAAGAAATACAAAGGATGGGAATTCTACATTGGCGGTGAGAACTTAGCCAACCAGAAGCAAGCCAACCCCATTTTGTCTGCTGACCAGCCCTACGGAGAATTTTTTGATGCCTCCATTATACATAGCCCGATTTCGGGAGTCATGGGATATATTGGCTTTAGATATTCGATGAAATAGGATTCAGGGGTCAGGAATCAGGGGTCAGGTTACAGGGGACAGGTTACAGGGGACAGGAGGCAGATAATTCCCCTTCTTTTAGATTCGACGAATGAACGAGAGCAGAGGCAAAGCTTGCTTTGGCTATGCCGAGCGAGGAGGAGAAGGAGGCGTAGCCTCCAACAGGGTGCCCGAAGGGCGGGGTTGTAATAAATATAATTCAAAATTCAATTTAATATTCATCAAAACAAATTATCATGAAAAAATTAGCAATTTTAATTTTAGTGGCGCTGATAGGTTTCAGTGCTGAAGCACAAACGACAAAAACAAGCGCTGATTCCAAGAGCACAAGCAAGCAAGTGACACTCAGTGCCCCACATGCCAAACAGGCCACAACTCCTGTCATCCAGAAAGTGGTTATCCAGACCAACGGCGTATGTTCAAAATGCGAGGCTCTTTTCAAAGAGAACGTGCCATTTTTCAAAGGAGTGAAAGACTACACATACGACCCGAAAACTTCCAAAATGACCATCTCCTACGATGCCAAGAAAACCAATCCCGACCTGTTGCGCCAGCAAATCAGCAAATTGGGTTATAATGCCGACAATGTCAAAGCGGATCCTGCTGCCAGAGCCAAACTGCCAGCATGCTGCCAAGTTGACAAAAAGCCCGGACAAGCTGCTGGATGCTGCGATCACGGTTCCAAAAGCGGCTGCAGCGGTCACAACCACGGCCAATGCCAGGGCAACCACAGCCAATGCAAAGAAAGCAAGAGCTCTGACGTAAAACACTAAAATTCGTTAAAATCGACAGGTTGAAAAACACAAAAAAAAGTTAAAATGCCCTCAGGGGCATTTTTTTTTGTTTTTTTCTTTCAAAACTGTTGATATTATTCAAAAAAATATTATTTTTGCAACATATTTATAGTTCTTTTAACCATTAAAATTTTTAGACTATGAACAAAGCTGAATTAATTAGCGCTATCGCTGAAAAAGCCGGTTTGACAAAAGTTGACGCTGGCAAAGCATTGGAAGCCATGATGGACACCACTATCGAAACCTTGAAAAAAGGTGACAAAGTGACTTTGATTGGTTTTGGCACATTCTCAGTTACTGAACGTGCTGCAAGAAAAGGACGCAATCCTCGTACCAACAAAACCATCAAGATTCCTGCTAAGAAAGTCGCTAAATTCAAAGCTGGTGCCAAGATGGCTCTCTAATAGAGAAAATCAAAGCACAAAAAAAAAGAACTGCAAATTTGCAGTTCTTTTTTTTGTGCCCAGAACAGGAATCGAACCTGCACATCTTTCGATATACGCACCTGAAACGTACGCGTCTACCAATTCCGCCACCTGGGCTTAAATGCGTTTGCAAAAATACAACTTTTTTTTGTTATGACAGCCTTGTCCGAAATATTTTTTCAAACTGATTATCAATCATTTCAGCATAATACTCATAAAGACATCCTGACAAAAACGCCTATCTTCGTCACAAACATGACACAATTATCAAATCATACCACTTGTTCTCTGCCTACAAATTCTGTTCGACAGACTTCTTCGGCGGAAACAAAAGCGATAGCACCACGCTTGACACCAATATACCGACAATCACCATCATGGACGCAAAAGTGCCGACATGGATGCCCACCAAAGGCAAAAGCATTTTCACACCGATAAAGGTCAACAATACCGACAAGCCGATCTTCAGATAAGCGAACTTGTCCATCACACTCTCCAGCATGAAGAACAAGGAACGGAGTCCCATAATGGCAAAGATATTGGAGAAAAACACGATATACTGATCTTGCGTGATAGAGAAAATAGCCGGAATGGAGTCAAAAGCGAAGATAATATCCGAAAATTCAATGATTAACAGCACCACAAACAAAGGTGTCAGCAACCAGCGGCCATCTCTCTTGAAGAAGAAATCGTGTCCATGGAATTCCGAAGTCGATAAATTACGTTTCGAAAGGAATTTCACCACCGGATGATGGGCCACATCAATAGTTTCTTTCTTGTTTCGGTTTACGAACATTTTTATACCCGTATAAATCAACACCGCGCCAAAAACAAAGAGAATCCAATGGAAACGCTGAATCAGCGCACCAGCAGCAAAAATAAAGGTGAAACGCAATACAATAGCACCTAAAATACCATAAAACAACACTCTGTGATAATATTTCTTCTCCACCCCAAAACTCATGAAAATCATAATCATCACAAAAATATTGTCAATAGACAGCGATTCTTCCACCAGATAACCGGTAAAATACTCCATCGCCATCGCCTTGCGGTACAGCTTAATATTATATTCCAGCCCTTGTCCCCAGTCGAATTTCAGTTCATGTCCATGCAACTGGTCAATGGCTATCAATTGCTCCTGCGTATGCACGCCATG
>CACXXY010000101.1 GCA_902771655.1 uncultured Bacteroidota bacterium
CGACGGCTGCCCAAGCGTTGATACTTTGAAGCTGACCATCAACTACGGCACACACAACGTGGTGACCGAGACCGCCTGCGAAAGCTTCACCTGGACAAACGGTGACGGCCAGACCTACACCACCTCGGGAACATATACCCACGAGTACACCAACAACGACGGCTGCCCAAGCGTTGATACTTTGAAGCTGACCATCAACTACGGCACACACAACGTAGAGACTGAGACCGTTTGCGGAAGCCTCGTTTGGCATGGACAAACGTACACCACCTCGGGGACCTACACATACAACTATACAAACACAAGCGGTTGCCCGAGCGTTGACACCTTGCATCTAACCGTCAATCCGACCTACACCGTAACTGATATCAGAAATGTTTGCCCGAGCGAAATGCCCTACACCTGGAACGGCATCACTTTCAACGCTCCAGGTACCCATACCGTGACACTGTCAACAGTTAATGGCTGTGACTCTGTGGTCACCATGATTCTTTCTGTTAATCAGACCCCGATTACACATGAAAACCGAACAATCTGCGAAAGTGAGTTGCCTTACGAGTGGAACGGTATCACATTCAACACATTCGGAGCAAACACCGCAATTCTTCAAGGTGAAAATGGATGTGACTCTACCGTTATCATGACCTTGAATGTTATCCCCTCCTTCCGTGTCACCGACACCAGAACCATCTGCCAAAGCGAACTGCCTTACACTTGGAACAATGTCGTATTCAATGCCACGGATACGCAGCGTGTGACACTGCAGGCAGTCAATGGCTGCGACTCTGTAGTCACCATGATCTTAATCGTTAATCCAACCTACATCATTACAGAGACGAAGAGTGTTTGTCCCAGTGAAATGCCATACACTTGGAACGGAATAACGTTCAACAATGCAGGTATTCAGACCGTTACTTTACAAACTGCCAATGGTTGTGATTCTGTGGTTACCATGATGCTTACGGTTAATCAGACTCATATCACAAACGAAAGCAGAACTATCTGTGAAAGCGAGTTACCCTACGAATGGAACGGCGTCATATTCAACACATTCGGGGCAAATACAGCAACTCTTCAAGATGAAAACGGATGTGATTCCACCGTCATCATGACCTTGAATGTAAACAGTACAGTCAGTACAGAATTCACCATCGAGACTGCTGAAAACTGCTATACTTGGAACGAACAGACCTATTGTCAATCGGGCGATTATATGCAAACTTTCACGGCTGCCAACGGCTGCGACTCTTTGGTCACACTCCACTTGACAACAGGAGTGGGTATCAATGATTACAGTTTGAATATCACCATGACAGTCTATCCCAACCCCACCACGGGCATCCTCAATGTGGAATTTGTAAAGGGTAATAATCTGTGGGTACCTGACATGCTTCAAATATTCGACGCAAGCGGAAAACTGGTGGAAACTGTGACCATGACCGACCTTGAGGACTCTCCTACTCAAACCACACAAATCAACATGTCCGGACTTGCCAATGGTGTTTATTTCCTGAAAGCTATTAAAGAAGGGCAAATGGTTGCAATACGAAAGATTGTAAAGAACTAAAGACAGATAGTTTTTTAAAAAACGAAAATGAAAGAGATAAAAAGCAGCACATTCCGGATCAAATCATGTAAGGTATTCCTGGTGATTATCACTATGCTGACAACTTTCAGCATAAGGGCTCAAGAGGTCAACAATGAGTTTTCCATAGACACGAAATTGCTTACCCGTGGAGAACTACGTGTCGGAGGATTTAATCCCGACAATGAGGACCGTAAGAGAATAGCCCATTTTATCTTAGGACAATACCGTATCAACTTGGGATACAAGCGATCTCACTGGTTCGAGTTAAGACTTTCTCCGCAAATGTCTTGTGTCTGGGGCCAATCTTCCGTTAGTTTAGGTCTCGCCGAAGCATGGGCATCTTTCAGGTCCAAGCAAGGCATTTTCGCCAAAATTGGCCGCCAGGTATTGGAGTATGACGACGAGCGTATATTGGGTTACGATGACTGGACCATGACTGCGCCCACCCATGATGTGCTTAAATTCGGTTACGAAGGTTTTGGCAACAAAATCCATATTCTCCTTGCCTACAACCAAGATCCCGACAACATGGATATTGGCAGCACCTTTTATTCAGGCGGACTACAGCCTTACAAGACCATGCAAACACTTTGGTATCATTACGACACCCCAAAAAACATCTTCGGTTTTTCCTTGATTGGCATGAATATTGGCATGCAAAGCGCCAATGACAAGCACCCCAAAGATTACCACCAACAATTATTCGGCACCTACATGAAATTAAGACCCAGCATCGTTACCCTGGAAGGTGCCTTTTACTACCAGATGGGTAAGGAGGAACATGGAATACCCCTTGATGCCTTTATGGGCAGTGTCAAACTAAAGGTTACCCTCAAAGAGAATTATGACCTATATGCTGGTTACGACTATTTGAGTGGTGACAAGTACTTCGCTGTACCGGGACAAGGCATGATTGGTCTTGTACAGCATAAGAAACTACAGGGTTTTTGCCCACTCTTCGGTTCACACCACGAGTTTTACGGCGCCATGGACTTCTTCTACTTGGACAGCTATGTAAGCAACTTCACACCAGGTCTCCAGAACCTCTTTGCCGGAGGTTCCCTCAATCCATACAAAACACTACGAATCGATGCCTGCTACCATTTCTTCGCTACCGCCACCAAACTCGAAAATCTGAAAAAAACACTGGGCCACGATATCGAGTTGTCGATTTCATATACCTTCGACAATTTTGTCAAGTTAGGAGCTGGCTATACCTTTATGTACGGTACCGAGACGATGAAAACACTCCAAAAATTAAGCCAAAGCCGCACATTACACTGGGGATGGATTATGCTGAGTGTCACTCCTACCATTTTCACTACCCAATGGAATGACAAGAAGAAGAATAAGTGATACTGCTATAAACAACTAAAGCAGTCTTCTTATTATTACCGATGATGGAGTTCTTCCTCCAGCTGTTTGCGTTTTTTCCCGCTGAACCAGAGTCCATACACCTCGCTAACGTTGCTGGCAGTGGAAAAGGCATTGATATTCTCCTGCTTCATCCATGCAAGCAGTTCACTGAATTCCTCATTACCAAGCAACACTTCCAGCTCAATGCTTTTTTCACCGCTGTAGCCACCAATAACCTCATAAAGGGTACAGCCACGATGAAGATGGTTGACAATGAATTCACGAACACGTTCATGCTCTTTCGACACGATACATACACGTTTACGTTTGCCCAAGGCCGCAGTAAAGTAATCCACCACAAGTCCGTTAATCCAAGTACCGATAAGGCCAATGATTACCATACGGAAGGGGTTGATAAAGAAAGCGGTACAGCAGATAATGGCTCCCGCAATGCTCACTGAAGTACCGATGTCAAAGTGCAAATATTTGTTCACAATCTTAGCAAGAATATCCAGTCCTCCGGTAGAAGCATTGATGCTGAACATCAAAGCCTGTGAAGCGGAAAGTAACAGCACGAAACAACAAAGGTCGAACCATGGGTCACCCATCACCGAAGGTGTTCCAGTAACAGGATTGGCACTGGCAATGCCTTGCCATGGGTATATCCAGTCCCAGAAATCCGTTAACGGACCTAAAATCAAGGCAGTATATACGGTTTTGGCGCCGAACTCATTACCTATTAACAAGAAGGCCAAAATCAGCAAAACAATATTGATACCCATAATCCATGTACCCAAACTGCCGCCAAAAATATTGCAAAGCACGATGCTCAAACCCGAAATGGTACCGATAATGAGTTTGCTCGGCACCAGAAAATAATAAACGGCCGCAGCAGTTACCATCATACCCAAGGTCATGATAATAAGTTCTTTCCAGAATTTAAAAGTTCCTAAATAATGGACAAAATCGATAATAGATTCTTTGAGTTTCTCTTTCATAGCTTTTATTTTTTGGGGTGGCAAAAATACGGAATTTTTCGATGAGAAAAACAGCCTTTCAGCAACAAAATGGCCGATTTACCAAGCCATTTTTGATGTATATTGGAGGACAAGCCGAATATCAGAAAACGGGCAAGACGAGGGACAACGAATAGCAATGCCGCACCACCGAACCGCGTGATTTCTCACACCGTCCTGTGAGTTATGGACAACAAAAAAAGGTGCTGATTTGTGGTCAGCACCTTTCGGTTTGCATTGTTACTATTTCTCGTTCGGTATTGCTGCGCAATCCCGCAATAACTTCCTCACCTCGACAATGCTCAAAAAATTCGGCATTGCACTCGGTTCGTCGTTACTTCACCTCTTCAAAATCCACGTCCTGGACTTCTGACTGGTTGCCGTTGTTGGCACCTGCTTGAGGTCCTTGGGCACCTGCATTGGCACCAGCTCCGGGGTTAGCACCACCAAAGTCGGCTCCTGGGGCGCCACCACCCTGCTGGTACATCTTGGCGGAAGCGGCCTGCCATGCACCCTGCAGTTCAGCGGTAGCAGCATCAATGCCTGCAATGTCCTTCTTGTCGTGAGCTTCTTTCAACTTGGCGGCAGCGGCTTCAATCTTGGCTTTGTCGTCAGCAGGAACCTTGTCGCCAAATTCCTTCAGCTGTTTCTCGGTCTGGAATACCAAACTATCGGCAGCATTCAGCTTGTCAATTTCTTCCTTGGCTTTCTTGTCGGCCTCGGCATTGGCTTCAGCTTCGGCTTTCATTCTCTTGATCTCGTCATCTGACAGACCTGAGGAAGCCTCGATTCTGATCTTCTGTTCCTTGCCGCTGGCTTTGTCCTTAGCGGTCACGTTCAAAATACCGTTGCTGTCGATATCGAAGGTCACTTCAATCTGAGGAATACCTCTCATTGCTGCGGGAATACCGTCCAAGTGGAAACGACCGATGCTCTTGTTCTGTGCGGCCATAGGACGCTCGCCTTGCAGCACGTGGATTTCCACAGAGGTTTGGTTATCAGCGGCTGTTGTGAAGGTTTCAGTCTTCTTGGTCGGGATAGTGGTGTTGGCCTCAATCAGCTTGGTCATCACGCCACCGAGGGTTTCCAGACCCAGTGACAGCGGGGTAACATCCAGCAAGAGGATATCGGTCACATCACCGCTCAACACACCGCCCTGTATAGCAGCGCCAACAGCTACCACTTCGTCGGGATTGACACCCTTTGAAGGCACTTTGCCGAAGAAATCTTCCACAATCTTCTGGATTGCGGGGATACGGGTAGAACCACCCACCAATATAACCTCGTCAATGTCAGAAGTTCTCAAGCCAGCATCCGACAGAGCTTTCTTACAAGGTTCGATAGTAGCACGAATCAGGTCATCGCAGAGTTGCTCGAACTGGGCACGGGTCAAAGTTCTTACCAAGTGCTGTGGCACACCATCGATAGGCATGATGTAAGGCAGGTTGATTTCGGTAGAATTTGAGCTTGAAAGCTCGATTTTGGCCTTTTCTGCGGCTTCTTTCAGACGCTGCAATGCCATAGCATCTTTTCTCAAGTCAACATTATAGTCTTTCTTGAATTCCTCTGCCAACCAGTCGATAATCTTGTGGTCGAAGTCATCACCGCCGAGGTGGGTATCACCATTGGTTGATTTCACTTCAAACACGCCATCACCGAGTTCGAGGATGGAGATATCGAAGGTGCCACCACCAAGGTCGAAAACAGCCACCTTAGAGTCTGATTTCTTCTTGTCCAAACCGTAAGCCAAAGCTGCGGCAGTAGGTTCGTTGATGATACGTTTCACTTTCAAACCGGCGATTTCACCAGCTTCCTTAGTAGCTTGACGCTGTGAGTCGCTAAAGTAAGCAGGTACAGTGATAACAGCTTCCGTCACTTCCTGTCCCAGATAATCTTCAGCGGTTTTCTTCATTTTCTGAAGAATCATAGCGGAGATTTCCTGAGCGGTATAAGAGCGGTCGTCAATCTTCACTTTCGGCATATTATTGCCTGCTCTTTCCACTGTGTAAGGTACACGCTCGATTTCTTTCGTCACACGGTCGTATGTTTCACCCATGAATCTCTTGATAGAGAAGATGGTTTTGGTAGGATTGGTGATAGCCTGACGTTTGGCCGGGTCACCCACTTTTCTTTCGTTGTCACCAACAAAGGCTACGATTGAAGGTGTAGTTCTTCTGCCTTCGCTGTTCGGTATAACAACAGGTTCGCTACCTTCCATTACGGCTACACATGAATTGGTAGTTCCTAAGTCGATTCCAATAATTTTTCCCATAGTTGTAAGTTTTTAATTGTTATTATTATTATTTACTTTCTGATTTTATTGTCGTTCTCACAAACGACATCCCTGTATCAGCAATTATTATGCCAAAATTAGTGGTCAGGGGACTGGTTTCAGTTAACAATTAACAGTTAACAATTAATAATTAATAGTTATTACATTTTGCAACATATTAATTTTCAACTAATTAACCAACAAATCAACTAATTTACGAATTAACTAATTTGCTAATTAAACAATTTGCAAATTTGCAAATTAACGACTGACATTTTGTCATACAAGACATAAAAAAAGAAGGCCGTGTGGCCTTCCTTTTTGTTAAACATCATGAAATAAGTTCTTTTTTCTGTCTCTTAGAATTCCCAGAGGTCGCTTTCGTAGGTACGAAGTTTCTCGGTGATTCTCTCGGATTCAATCATCTGGTCACGGGCATTGGCAATGTATTCTGAAATCTGACGATCATATACATTGTCTTCCGCATAAATGTAACCATTGAAATCTCTCTTGAAGGTCAAGAGGTCGTCGTATGACAATCTCTGGGCATTGTTCTTGGTATTGAACACTTCCTGTTTTACCAGGAAAGGTCTCAATTCCTCATAATAGATATGTCCCAGACGTCTGCGGGTCTTCTGAGCTCTTACATTTTCCTCATCGCCCATATCCTCATCATAATTGCTGTTGGGGTTATTGCGTTCGAATTCCAGAATGGGTTCGAGTTCAAGAATACGTACATAATATTTGGAGGTTTGTTTGTCGAAAAACCAAACTTCCTTAATATTGTATGACATTATATTCTTGGCTTCAAAATTCTCGTGAATTTCCTGATAGTCGATGATGTCGCCGGTCTCAGGATCCACAATAGGCTGCTGTATGGTTTGTGTCAGCGAGTTTGCTACTTCCTCCCTGCTATAGGGGATAGTGCAGAACTCATCATTGTAGATTGGCAATGCGTCCGCATTGTCGGGGTTAGCGAAGTCAATGGCGTCAAAAATGGTCTGGGCCAAACTTCTCCATGTACCCTTTACTTCTACTGGAAAATACAGAGGATGGTTCTTTTTGTCACGCAGGTCGATACGGCGCCAGATAACATGGTAGTACATCACGTCGGCTTGACGCTGGTGGGCAAACGGGACAGGCTCTGAAAACTCTCCAGTATTCACCTGTGTCCACGGAGTCTCAACAGGTTTACGAACCGGCTGAGCCATGGTGCTGCCGTCAAATTCACCGTCTTCCTGTGCAAACGCAAAAGCAGCGGTAAAAAGAGCGATTAATAATAAACTGAACTTTTTCATGATATTATGTTTTTAAGTTTATTTGATACGAACAGTGATTTCGTCCAAAGTTCTCTGGCCAGCTTCGCAAGAAGCCTTGATGCCAGTAAAGATGATGGTTGTACCTGAACCTGATTTAGCGATTTTCTGCTTAACAGCATCGCTGAAAGTAGCACCCGTGCATGTCAAAGGATTGTCCTCATAACCTTTGGAAATAAAGATAACCTGATAAGAGTTGATGGTCCACTTCAAATCGTATGCGAAATCATCGCCCATAGCGGCTCTGATAAACGGGTTGGCTGTCAATTCGTTTTTGCTTCTCTTACCACCTCTGATATTTGCACCAATAGTGGCTCGCGGGTCAGGAACACGTTTTACACGGAAAGTAGTGGAACCCATAGCCTGAGTCTTGCCTCCCAAATTAGCGCTTACCGTAGCCTCTACAGTCTTACCAATCAAGGATGCAGGAACAGAAATGTTGAATTTACCAGCTTCAGCACGAGTAACGCCGCAACCGGGGAAATTCACTGACAACTGGTCA
>CACXXY010000102.1 GCA_902771655.1 uncultured Bacteroidota bacterium
CAAGTAGTGGTGAAAGTGGCCCTTTCCGCCGCCGCCCTCAACCTGAATGATGCCGACAAGAACCTGAAAGAGGTTCCCGATTTCGACTTCCACAAAGTCCACCACCAAGCCCGTGAAATATGGAACGAGGAACTCGGCAAAATCGAAGTTGAAACCAGCGACATTGAATTGAAGAAAGTTTTCTATACCGCTTTGTATCATTGTTATACCTCTCCATATCTGTTTAATGACATAGATGGAAAATACCGTGGCTTGGATGGCATCACCCATCAAGCCAAAGAACACAATGTTTATACCGTGTTCTCCCTGTGGGACACCTACCGCGCCCTGCATCCGCTGCTGGCACTCATCGACCGCAAACGCACCGACGATTTTGTCTATACTTTCATGCGCCATTATGAGCAAGGCGGCATGCTGCCCGTTTGGGAACTGTCGGCTTACGAAACCTGGTGTATGATTGGCTATCACAGCATTCCCGTCATTTACGACGCCTATCAGAAAGGCATTTTGGACCATTATTCCGACTATGAGAGACTTCAGATGCTCAATGCCATGGTAGCCAGTGCCAAACTGAAGCTCCTTGGCCGTCCGGAATATGCGAAATACGGCTTCATTCCCTCCGATTACGAGCACGAATCCGTTTCCAAAACCTTGGAATATGCCTTCGACGACTGGTGCATCGCCCAATTTGCCAAAGCCATCGGCCAAGATGATGTATATCAGGAATTTATCAAAAGATCACAATTCTATAAAAACATCATGGATGCCAACGGCTTCATGCACCCCAAAGCCAATGGCGGTTTTCTGCAGCCCTTCAATCCCAAGGAAATCAACAATCATTTCACAGAAGCAAACTCATGGCAGTATTCCACCTACGTGCCCCACGATTTCAACACTTACGTGGATCTGATGGGCGGAACAGCTGTTGCGGAACGCTTGTTGGACAGCCTCTTCGGCACCAGCTCTCTCACCTCCGGCCGCGAACAGGTGGATGTCACCGGCCTGATTGGACAGTACGCCCACGGCAACGAGCCGAGCCACCATGCCGCATACCTGTATAATTTCATCGGCAAGCCCTGGAAAACCCAACGCATGACCGACAGCATCATGCACAGCCTTTACACCTCGCAACCCGACGGACTGTGCGGCAACGAGGATTGTGGCCAGATGTCCGCCTGGTATGTGCTCAGTGCCATGGGGTTTTACCCTGTTTGCCCCGGCGACAACCATTACATCATTGGCAGCCCGATGTTCGACAAGGTCACCATCAACCTGGAAAACGGCCAGCAGTTTGTCATCACCGCCACCAACCGCAGCCGCAATGCCTGCTACATCCAGTCCGCCAAACTGAACGGGCAGAAATACGACAAATCCTATATTACTTTCGAGGACATCAAAGACGGAGGACAACTCAACTTTGTCATGAGCACAAAACCCAACACCAAATGGGGCGTGGGCAAGGGAAAGCAACCCGAGAACCGACTGGAGCCGGCCATCACCATCGTGCCTAACATCAACGCACCGCAGCAGACTTTCAAAGACCAGCTGACCTTCTCCATCAGCCTGTTCCAACCTGAACAAATCAGCAACAGCAAATTGGTTTATCCCGCCACCACCGACAAAATCTATTTCACCACCGATGGCACCGAACCCGCCAGAAATTCAAGATTGGAATACACCGGGCCCGTTACCATCAAGGAGAACACCACCGTAAAAGCGGTAAGCTACAACGAAACAACTGGTTACAGCCCAGTTGTCGAGGCCAAATTCTACCAGTTTGCCCAGGATAAGAACATCATACTACACTCCCAATATTCCGAAATGTATTCGGCAGGTGGTGACAATGCGTTATTGGACGGCATCCGCGGCCAGACCAACTTCCGCTTAGGCGGCTGGCAAGGTTATCAGGGCAAGGACTTCGAGGCCACCATCGACCTGCTGAAAGTGAAAGACATCCACAAAGTAAGCGTAGGCTTCCTGCAGGACACCCGCGCGTGGATTGTTTTCCCCAGCTCCATGATCGTTGAAATTTCAGAAGACAACGTGAACTTTGAGCCATACGGCACTTACACCAACCAGGTGGCTGCCAACGACTATGAGACGCAGATTCAGGAATTCCACATTGACAAGCCCGCCCATTGCCGTTACATCCGCATCAAAGCCAAGACCTTCGGCAAGCTCCCCGACTGGCATCTAGGTGCCGGCGGCGACAGCCACATCTTCGTTGATGAAATAACTATAGAATAATACCTTAGTCCTTCACGCAGCGCACCGAGAAACCAAAAAAAGTGTCGCCACTGTCCTCCTGCACATTAGCCATTCCGTAGTTGATATTACGGCAATATGCCGTGTTTTCGTATGTTTCGTGCGCTGTGGCAGTCCAGAAAGTGGCGTTATAGCCGAAACTGGGATATTCGCCAAAATAATGGAAACAGCCGGCGGGAAGAGCCGAGAATCCAGTGGCGTTGTTTGTGCTCGGATTATTGCCAGGTGCATCTGCCTCATCAGAAGTGTTCCAGCCCCAATTGACAGTCAGAGCCTTAGCCAAATGCTCAGTATTGTCACCTGCAACGTATGCAGGCTGTGTTTTCATGTAATCGAGCAACGCTGTCCACTCCGCATTACTGGGCACATGCCAGCCTTCAGGACATACACCCTGAACATGGCTGGGATTACTATTACTGCTATTAGAACCATGCATTACAGCCTGCCAATTATACAGATAACCATAGGTGGACACATTGGATGGATTGCCATGAGGAGCATAACGGAAGGGGGATCCACTACTGGGCATTTCACCCTCCGGAATTGACGTTCCATCTGCATAACGCGTGGTACGAAGGTTCTCCGCCATCCACACCTGATTGCCTAACTTCACCGCATCATAACTGTTGCCATCAATATCTGTTACCGCATTGGCAATAATATTGTTATTGTTACTGTTATTGTCATCATCCTTGTTTACCTTGTCTTTTTTGCACGATGTCATCAACATCGCTACGGAAATGACCATTATCATTCCAAATATCAATATCTTTTTCATTTTAATTCTTTTTTGATTAATTTCTGAAATATTTTCTGCAAAAATACATATTATTTTTAATTCAAAATCCAAAATCCAAAAAAAATTTCTCAGTTAAAATATTCTCAACTTTCAACTTAATGAACAAATTATATTCATTTGCAAATTTGCTAATTTTTCATTGGCACATTAAATAATCTGTACTGCTACGCAGTGTTATTTACGTCACTACCCCGCCCTACGGGCACCCCTTCTAATAGAAGGGGAATTTTACATTTGCTAATTAATCATTGGCACATTAGCTTATAAAAAAATATCAATTGTCAGTTGTCAACTTGACTAACCACTAACCACTGACCACTGACCACTAATCACTGATCACTGAAAATTGGCACATTAGCACATTAACTAATTAGCACATTAAAAAATTTCCGTATCTTTGCAAGTTAATTCAAATAAAAATGTACAGTCTGTATCTCAAAGAAATAAAATCCTTCCTGAGCTCGGTACTGGGGTACATCTTCATCGCCGTATTCCTCATTGTGGCAGGGCTTTTCCTCTGGGTCTTCCCCAACATCAACAACGTTATTTTCGCCGGTTTGTCCGACATCCAGGGCTTGTTCAATGTGGCGGAATTCCTCTTTATTTTCTTGGTGCCCGCCATCACCATGCGGTCGTTCGCTGAGGAAAAGAAAAGCGGCACCCTCGAACTGCTTTTCACTAAGCCCCTCACCGACAACCAAATCATCAGTGCAAAGTTCCTGGCCTGCCTTACCTTACTGGTTATCACACTGATACCGACGCTGGTTTACGTTATCACGGTGTATCTCATCGGTAATCCTGTGGGCAACATCGACATGGGCAGCACCTGGGGCTCCTACCTCGGACTGGTTCTTTTAGGCGCAACTTTTATCGCTATCGGACTGTTTTCTTCTTCCATCACCAACAACCAGATTGTGGCCTTCATCATCGCCGCCCTGCTCTGCTTCATCATGTTCTTCGCCTTCGATTTCATCTACTCTTTCTCCGCCCTCGGCAATTTCGGCTACTACATCAAAAACCTGGGTATCGCCGAACACTATTCCGCTATCAGCAAAGGCGTTATCGACAGCCGCGACCTGATATACTTCCTCAGTGTCATCTTCCTCTTCTTATTCGGCACCAAAATCGTATTGTTAAACAGAAAATGGTAAATCTTCTATAGTCATGAAAGAAAAAAACAACAACAGCCAGCGTTTTAAGAAGAATGCCATCACCGGATTGATTGTCAGCCTGCTCATCCTGATCGCCGTCAATATTCTCTCTTCTTTTTTCTTCTTCAGAATTGATTTGACCAAGGATAAAAGACTCTCCCTTTCACCCACCACGATTCAGATGCTGAAGAACCTGGATGACAAGGTTTATATCCGTGTTTTTCTGAAAGGAGACAACCTTCCTGCTGATTATCAGTTATTTAGAGAGAAAACAAGAGATATACTTCAGGAATTCAGAAGCTATTCCAAAAATATCCATGTCGAATTTATCGACCCTGTGAAGGACAAAACGCCGGAGGAGGTGAACACTATTTTCGGCGAGTTTGCCCAGAAGGGGCTGAAGCCCATCCCCATCAGCCGCGAGGACGCCAGCGGTTTCTCCACCCACTATATCGTGCCGGGAGCCATGATTGCCTACCACAACAAGGAATACCCCGCCACCCTCATTGTGGCCGACCCCAGCGGTAACGACTGGCTGGAATACTCCATTCAGGAGCTGGAATACAACCTTGTTTCCTCCATCCGCAAACTTATGACTGAAGGCAAACCCAAGGTGGCGTTTCTGGACGGACACGGCGAGATGGACTTCTACTCCACCTCATGGATGGCATGGCAGCTGCAACGATTTTACAATGTGGACCGTGTACGCATCAACGGCAGGGTGAATGCTTTAAACAACATCGCCATCGAAGACTCTGTCAGTCAAACATTAACTGTGCGCGGCAACAAATACGATGTACTGATTGTGGCCCAGCCTACGGAACCCTTCCCCGATGCCGACAAGTACGTAATCGACCAGTTCCTGATGAAAGGCGGCAAGATTCTGTGGCTGATTGACGCTACCGATGCCTCCGCCGACAGTTTGCAGGACCGTCCCGAGTTTTTCGCCACGCCCCGCAACCTTCGCCTCAACGACCTGTTTTTCAGCTATGGTGTACGCCTGAATCCCAACCTGATCCAAGACCTTAGCTGCCAACAGATTCCCATTGGTGTAGGACAAATCGGCGACCAGCAGCAATACAAATTCATGAATTTCCCCTACTGCCTCAAAGTGGTCAACTTTACCGACCATCCTATTGTGCGCAATATCAAAGAGATAAAATCCGATTTCACAGGCACCATCGATTTTGTGGGCAAGGACAATGAACTGAAGAAAACGCCTTTGCTGCTAACTTCCGAGCGAACCAAACTGGTACCTGCACCGGCCATTGTCACCATCAATGTGGGTCTGGCCACTCCTAATATGCAGGAATACGCCTTCAAGTACCTGCCCATCGCTGCTATCGTGGAGGGCACCTTCGAATCCGCTTTCAATGGTATATTGCCTCTGGAATTCGACACCATGAAAGCACTCGGTTTCTTGCAGAAAAGTGAACCCACCCGCCAGATTTTTGTAGCCGATGGTGATATCATCCGCAACTTCATCGACCGCCAGCGCAACCAGCCCTACCCCACCGGTTACGACATCTACACCGGCGTGATGTACGACAATACCGATTTCCTGCTCAACTGCATCAACTACCTCTGCGATGACGATGACTTGCTGCAAATACGCTCCAAGAACTTCAAAATCGGCTCTTTGGATCCCGTCAAAATCAGAAACCACAAGAATCTGTATTCAGTCTTGAATATTGTCGTTCCTTTGGCGTTGATTCTGATTATGGGCATCATCCTGATTATCATCCGAAAGCTTAAATATAGCAGAAAATAAAACACTGTGTCACAGCTTATTGACCAAATCCTACAGCACAAAAGCGTTTCGTTTGTCGGCATGGAGAAAAACACCGGCAAGACGGAAAGTCTCAATTACGTGTTGCGTGAGCTGTATCAGACGGACAAGAAAATCGCCATCACTTCCATCGGTATCGATGGCGAGAGTGTCGATCAGGTGACCGAAACGCCCAAGCCAGAGATAGAGCTGGCCAAAGGTACCATCTTCATCACCTCCGAGAAACACTACAAGGAGAAACGCCCCACCTCCGACATTCTGGACATTTCCAACTTCAGCACTTCATTAGGCAGATTAGTTACCGCCAAGGCGTTGCAACGGGGTAAGGCCATCATTTCAGGCCCCAGCTCCACAGGCCGCCTCAAACAAGTGCTGGCTGAGATGCCCCGCTATGGGGTGGACATCACCTTGGTGGACGGTGCACTGTCTCGCAAAAGTTTTGGTGCCCCCACCATCACCGAGAGCCTCATTTTGAGCACCGGTGCCGCCTTGTCACCCCACCTTCCAGAGCTGATTCGCAAAACCCAGTTCACCTGCCGTCTCATCCATTTGCCAGCCTTCACAGCCACCAACACCGACTGTCTGGCCGATGTCAACTCAGGCTTATGGGCACAGG
Source organism: uncultured Bacteroidota bacterium (assembly GCA_902771655.1). Taxonomy (GTDB): domain Bacteria; phylum Bacteroidota; class Bacteroidia; order Bacteroidales; family WCHB1-69; genus RUG11690. The sequence goes on from CACXXY010000102.1 coordinate 6,621, forward strand.
ACAATGAAGGCCAGTGGCACGACCTGGAAATTCCCTCTACCCTATTGCTGGACAAGTATAAAGATCGACTTTTTAAATATGGCAACACTTTCTACATCGGCGGCATTGTCACCGACAAGATATTCGACTATCTAAGAATGCAGCCTAATATCAGCAAGACCGTTGTCATTGTAAAAGATTTTACCAAAATCTTTGCCGTTCCCGAATCTGTCAATGCCTTCCTGAAGAAAGGCGGGCAATTGTTCGTGTTATATGCGGCGAAACTGTTGGCGGTATGTGTCAACCCCATCTCCCCCACCGGTTACAACATCAACTCTGCCCTCCTCCGTGAAAAAATGTCGGAGGCGTTGCAGCTGCCGGTGTATGATGTGAAACAAATTCAGGGGCGAGCTTGCAGGGCTCAGCTTGCAGATTAAAAGGATATATTCATATAATGACATACAAAGGAAGATGGTATTAGTCATATTAATCGTATTAGCTATCAACATTGCCCTCAGTATGCGTGTACTTTTTGCCATCAGAGATGGACAGATTGTCAAGCACGTCCATTTTCTAAAATGGGTAAATATTTTACAAACCATCGCTTTTGCCATATTACTTATATCTTTTTGCCTTCTGATTTACTATTATGGCAGAGGAGCTTTTCTAATCTCATTTCTCATATACACCCCATTCGGTGTGACAGCATTGATAAGCAATATCGTTGTTCTTGTAGGACAATACATAAGCAAGAATAATTCGGGGGAATAATATCCCGATAGGGATTTAACATCAATAGAACACATAGTATCATAGCACAATTATATCCCGTAAGGGATTTAATATAATTATATTAAACCCTCTGCGAGGGTAATTAGGAATGGAAACGCCTGACGATTTCTATTGAAATTAAACCCTCTTACGAGGGTATAAATATTGATAAATTCATACCAACATCTATTGATATTTATTCCCCTGACGGGGAAATAATATCCCGAAGGGATTCAATCTCAATAGAATACACGATATCATTATACCTATCATATCCCGTTAGGGATTTAATATGTACATTAAAACCTTTTGCGGTGGTATAAAATGGAAATTCCCTTATTTTATCAACCCTACCACTTTCAGGCCTTGACGGTCTTCCACCACCTGCACAAACTGGGTGGCATCAATCAGAGACTTAAAAGTACCTGTGTCGAGCCAGGCCGTTCCACGATCCATCTTGCAAACTTTCAGCTTGCCAGCTGCAAGATAATATTTGTTGACATCAGTGATTTCATACTCACCACGGGCACTGGGTTTGATGTTCTTGGCCACCTCAACGACCGTATTATCATAGAAATACAAGCCTGGCACCGCATAATTGGACTTCGGCTGTTTCGGTTTCTCCTCAATGGAGACGGCAATCATGTCTTCATTGAACTCTACAACGCCATAGCGTTCAGGATCGGAAACATGATAAGCAAAAATAACACCTCCATCCGGATCATTGTTTTCAGCCAAATGCCTTTCAAAACCACCGCCATAGAAGATATTGTCACCCAATACCAAAGCGGCTTTATCCTGACCGATAAAATCAGCGCCTAACACAAATGCCTGAGCCAATCCGTTGGGCACATGCTGCACCACATACTGAAAGTTGCAACCCAAACGGGAACCATCACCCAAAAGACGCTCAAAATGCGGTAAGTCATGCGGAGTGGAGATAATCAGAATATCCCGAATGCCCGCCTGCATCAAGGTGGACAAA
>CACXXY010000103.1 GCA_902771655.1 uncultured Bacteroidota bacterium
GCGCAATGCTGGTCTTCAATTCGAGCTGTCAGCTACCGAAACTGCCCCGGTGTCAGATAAATTAGCAGGGAAATCTATCGTGGTTAGCGGCGTTTTCTCCATACCGAGAGATGAAATTAAGCGTATGATTGAACAATATGGTGGCAAGAATGTGTCGTCTATCTCCAAAAATACCGATTTTGTGTTGGCAGGCGAGAAAATGGGACCCGAGAAACGCAACAAAGCGCAAAAACTCAACATTCCGATTATCTCGGAAGAAGAATTCTATGCCATGATTAATAGTTAATAATTGATAATGAACAATGAACAATGAGCAATGAATAATGAATAATGAATAATTATTCACTATTCATCACTTACACCAGATAACTAACCATACACCGAAAACTATTAGCTAAAAACTATTAACTATCAACTATTAACTATTAATTATTAATTATTAATTATTAATTATCAGTTCCCCATCGCTCTCTTCAGCTTATTGGCTTCAATCTTTTCGTATTGCTCCAGGAATGAGGGTATCATGTCGATAGGAATACGTTTGTTGCAGATGATGTCTCTTTTCTTGTTGAGGATAAACATCGAGGGATTGCCGGTCTCGTATGTGTTATAAGCTTCCAAATAGTCGATATTGCCTTTGTTTCCACCGACAACCAACCAGGGATGACCTTCTTCCTTTACATAGCGTTTCCAGCGCTCGGGAGTGCAGTCATTGGCGATGGCGAATACATCGAAATTACGGGTGCCGGCAGTCTCCAGTGAGTCGTACAGTGCTCTCAGTTTTTTGGTTTCTTTGCGGCATTCGGGACAGTCGGGATCGAAGAACCAGATGATGACGTATGTTTTCGGCAGGGCATGTGAGGAGTGCCAATTGTCGTTGGTGTCGGGAATAATCAGTTCCTTTCCGTGTTGACCAATCAACAGGGGCTCTAATCTTTCCACGCGCTTGCGGTATTTTTCTATCAGTTCCTCGTCCATCCAGAAACACTTGCCTTTCAGTTGGTTGTTTTTGGCGATGTGGATAAATACACCGTCATGACCAAGGTTTTTGCTGGATTCAAAGTGATGGGAGAGATAGTTGACCATGTATTGGTAGGTGAGTGTGTCGGTACATTTGTCCAAGGTCATGTCCACATATTTGTTGATAGTATCAACTTCTTGATACTGAAGTACTTTTTCGAAATATTCCTTGACCTTTCCTTGCATTACAGGCATGAAAACCATGCGTCCGTCACCTAAATCGAAATTATCCCAATAATGCTCTCTGTAATAGGCCGCTCTGGCTTCATTATCCATGTTGCCGTCAGCGTCTTTATACTCTGGCACGTCAAATGGGCTATACGCTTTCTGCATTTTCACAAAGAGATAGTCGGGGTGTTCCTCAATGAGTTGGGCAATGTATGCTTTCATCTCTTTGTCGATTTCACCCATCTTCTCTCGTATGGCCTCGGCACTGTCGGCCTGATTGTGTTGTTCAAAGATTTGTTTGGCCTTGTTCAGGTCGGCAATTTCTTTTTGGGCTTTGACTGTATGTTTTTGGAAATCAATAACTAATGCGTTTTCTGGAGAGTTGCGCACGCTCATGGCTGTGGGGTCGCCGGTGGTGTCAATGTCCATAATCATGTTAAAGGGCAATCTGTCCACAATGAAACTGGCATATTGGACTCTCTTTTGTGCCACTAAAGTGTAGAAACCGCATTCGAGTTTTTTAGTGCCTTTGAATCTGTACATACCTGATGCAGTGGCTTTTGCGGAGTCCCTGAGCATCAGCTTCCCCTCGTAGTTGAGGGTCAGATATACGATGGTGTCTTTGGCATCCTTAATGTTGAAAATGATGTCGTAAGTGGTGGCTTCTTTGCCTTTTTTGCTGCTTTTCGCTTTCTGTGCCTGCATGGCAGGACAAAGGATAGCTAATGACAGTGCTAAAAGAATAAATCTGATTTTTCTCATTGTATAGCGTTTATTTTATTGTCAAACAGTTTATATCGCAAAAGGTTTAATTACAGTTAATAGTTGATAGTTGATAGTTGATAGTTGACAGATTTTAATGTGTTATTGTTATTTCATGTTATTGACTTCGTGTCGATGAGTAATTATTAATTCTAATCCCTGACCACTGATCACTATTCAGTTGTCAGTTTCTCATGTATTTCCTCTAACGGAAAATTTCTTGTGATTATTGTATGGTTTTTGTCAAGCAGGTAAATGACAGGAGTAGTGATGAGGTCGAAGTATTCAATGAAGTCATAGTTAGGATCGTTCATGTAATAATTGACATTAATCCATTTCAGCTCATTATTTTTGCAGAAGTTGTCCCATTTCTCAAGGTCGTCGGTGATGGCGACGGCAAAAACCTCCAGATTGTAGTAGTTGGCGAATTCTTTGTAAAATTCATTCAATTTTGGGGTTTCTACAATACATTCGTCGCAGTCGGCATCCCAAAACCACAGGATAATGTGGTCTTTGTCGATATCGCTGGAAGAATGTTTGTTGTTGTTGATGTCGTAGCTGACCAGGGCGGGAACGGTTTCCCCTGGCAACAGCTTGCGTTTCCGATCGACAGAACGCTGGTAATACTTTAACAGATCTTCGGGGATGCTGCTGATATTTTTCCCGGCACAATGTTTATCATACAGTTCCACGAACACTTGGTCATGGGCCATGTTGTTGATGCTGTGCTCGAAAATGCTCATCAGGCGGGCTGTGTAGTATTCGTATGACTCTTTGTCCTTGAATTTTTTTAGGAAATCATCGGCTTTGCTGCTTATCAGTTTGGCATCTTGGGGAAGCACCTCGAAAAAGTAGTTCCTGAGATCCAGATATATGGGAGCACGAAGCAATCGTGCGTCATCAAAAGTGTAATAGTCGAAATAGTGGTCTATCAGTTGTTGATATTGTTGTGAGGCGTCTGCCGTGTCTTTCTCGTCAAGTTTTGAGAGCGCTGGGTTGATATAGTATTTGGCTTTGACGTAGTGTCCTAAAAAAGACTCAGGCATGGACTCATAAAACATTTTTGCTGTGTTGTCAATTGAATGCGGGGATTTTTCTTGAAGAGCTTCTGCAGAAACCATCTGTTTTTGAAATTCGATAAACTGAGAGTTCTCTTCCGATCCGCTCACAACAGCGGTTGTGCTTAGACGGTCCAACGTAAGCCCCATAACAGCAAAATATCTGTCTTTATTGATAACCAGGTCGAGGTATTCATTGCCGAAGCGGTCGGTGAGGGTGTAAATGCCTGTGGGCATGACTTTCTTTTTGTTTTTGAAGACAACGGCTTTGTGACCTTTTACCTTGGCAGAGTCAAAAATATAAGCTTCCTCGCCGTAGTATGCCTGTAAATACAAATAACTGTCATCAATTCCCAATGCCTGAAATTTAATTTCATATCCCTGATTATTAGCGTTTTGTGCTTCCAAGTTGAAGCCCGCTAACAGGAGGGTGCAGAGGAATAAAACAAGAAAACGCATAATTCTGTTTTTTATATGTTTTAACTTGCAAAGTTACATAAAATTCCCGAATTACACACACAGACGAATAAATTTTTTGTGGAAATAATTAGTTGAAGTATGAAAAAAAAGTATAATTTTGCAGCGCTAAAAAATCAATTATGAAAAACAAAACGAGATTGAGTGTCAATATTAATAAAATCGCCACTTTGCGTAATGCACGTGGCGGTAATATGCCCAATGTGGTGACGGCAGCCATTGATTGTGAGCGTTTTGGAGCTCAAGGCATTACGGTGCATCCGCGCCCTGACGAGCGTCACATCCGCTACCAGGATGTGTATGACCTGAAAGAAGTCGTGACTACAGAATTCAATATAGAGGGCTATCCTTCCGAAAAGTTTATCAAGCTGGTGCTCGACGTGAAACCGACACAGGTCACTCTTGTGCCCGATCCGCCTGAAGCACTGACTTCCAATGCGGGCTGGGATACCATCACCAATGCTCATTTCCTGACCAAAATCATTGAGGAATTCCATCGTGAGGGCATCAGAACCAGCATCTTTGTGGATGCTAATCCCACCATGATTGCCGCAGCCAAGAAAACCGGAACTGACAGGGTGGAGCTTTATACCGAAAGCTATGCCCGCAATTTTGGTGATGATCCGGAAATGGCTATCAAGGATTTCGTGGAAGCGGCAATGGAGGCCAAAAAACAAGGTATAGGCCTGAATGCCGGACATGACTTGTCGCTGGCAAACCTGAAATATTTCAACTGCAATATTCCAGGCCTTTTGGAAGTCTCTATCGGCCATGCGCTCATTTGCGATGCCCTTTATCTGGGTCTCGAAAAAACCATCAAAGCATACCGCCGCCAACTTCGATAAAATTCGGCATAAATGCACAATCACACCTATCAACTAAATTATTAATTGTAATTGTAATTGTGCATTGTGCATTGTGAATTGTGAATTGTGAATTGTGAATTGTAATTGTGCATTGTGAATTGTAAATTGTGAATTATGAAATCCGCATACGTCTTTCCTGGTCAAGGTGCGCAGTTTCCCGGCATGGGACTGGATTTATATGAAAATTCAGAACTCGCTCGCCAACTTTTCGAAAAAGCCAATGAGATTTTAGGCTTTGATATTACTGATATTATGTTCAAGGGAACTGAAGAGGAATTGACACAGACCAAAGTGACTCAGCCTGCTATTTATATCCATTCGGTGATTATGGCCAAGACCTTGGAGGATTTCCAACCGGATATGGTCGCTGGTCATTCACTGGGTGAGTTCTCCGCATTGTCGGCTGCCGGAGCTTTGTCTTTTGAAGATGGACTTCGACTGGTGTCGCAGCGTGCCATGGCTATGCAAAAGGCCTGCGAGCTCCAGCCATCTACTATGACTGCTATCGTTGGGGGAACAACTGAAGATGTGGAAGAGGCATGTGCCGCTGTTGATGATATTGTAGTACCCGCCAATTTCAATAGTCCCGGACAGATTGCTATTTCCGGTACCGTTAGTGGCGTGGAAAAAGCTGCCGCTTTGCTGAAAAGCAAGGTGAAACTGATTGTGCCGCTGAAAGTGGGTGGCGCTTTTCACTCCCCCTTGATGGAACCGGCAAGAGTGGAACTTGCCGAAGCAATCAATAAAACGGAAATAGCTGTCCCTGTATGCCCCGTTTACCAGAATGTGGATGCCCAGCCGCATACCGACCCGTTTGAAATAAAATGTAATCTCATAGCCCAGCTTACCTCTCCCGTTTGCTGGACACAGTCTGTGCAACGTATGCTGACCGATGGCGCTGAGGAATTTATCGAACTCGGACCCGGTAAGGTGCTGACAGGCTTGATTAAGAGAATTAGAAAGGCAATGTGACAAGTGTTTTTTTCTCGCCGTTATAATCCGTCTCTTTTGAGGCGGATTTTTTTTATCACTATGCCATGAAATTTCAAGTTTTTTATGTAACTTTGTAACCCAAAATATGAATTATGGCAAAATTCACACACCTTCACGTACATACTTATTACTCAATACTTGACGGCATGTCCACCATCTCCGGATTGGTGAAACGATGTCTCGAAACTGGCATGAATTCGATGGCCGTCACCGACCATGGCAATATGTTCGGCATCAAAGAATTTTTCGATTTTGTTGACAAACATAACAAGTCGGTAAAAGACGAAATCAAGGATTTGGAGAAAGAACTGGAAACACTGCAAAAACAAGATGATTCCGGATCTGATGTGGGGACGGAACACGCTCCGTCTCAGGAATCTATGCAAAAATTGGAAGAATGCAAAGCCAAATTGGAAACTGCCAAACGGAAAATTTTCAAGCCTATCTTCGGTTGCGAGGCATACGTGGCCAAAGTGACCAATTCGAATCCTAACGGTAGCCGTCTGGTTTGTACCGGCAAGGAGAATGGTTATGGTAATCACTTGATTCTGTTGGCAAAAAATGAGACGGGTTATCATAATTTGTGCAAAATCATTTCCGCAGGCTGGATGGAAGGCTACCATTATAAGCCCCGTATCGACCATGAACTGCTGGAAAAATATCACGAAGGGCTGATTGTCTGCTCCGCCTGCCTTGCTGGCGAGGTGCCCCGTTCCATTTATAATGGTGACTATGATAAAGCCAAGGAAATAGTATTGTGGTACAAAGGTGTTTTTGGCGAGGATTATTATCTGGAATTGCAACGACATCAAACTGATAAACCGGGTGGTGACAAGGATGTGTATGAGCATCAGAAGGTTGTGAATGAGGGCTTGCTGAAATTAGCCGCCGAAACGGGCGTAAAGCTCATAGCTACCAATGATGTGCATTTCGTGCTGGAAGAGCATGGCGAGGCACACGACCACTTGATTTGCCTCAGCACAGGCAAAAAGTTGGATGATGCTGACCGTCTGCATTATACCAAGCAGGAATGGTTGAAGTCTCCCGAGGAAATGGAGGCGATTTTCTCGGATGTCCCGGAGGCTTTGGCCAACACGCAGGAAATTGTGGATAAGGTGGAAACATACAAACTGAAGCATGGACCCATTATGCCGATGTTTGACATCCCAAAAGAATTTGGCTCGGTGGAAGAATATAAGGAGCGCTTTTCTGAAGAAGACCTGAAGGCCGAATTTGAGGGTGACGCGGAGGGAAAAGGCCGTATCGAGAAATTAGGCGGACTGGAAAGGGTCTATCGTATCAAGCTGGAAGCCGATTATTTGCGTCTGCTAACGTTGAACGGGGCAAAAAAACGTTACGGTGACCCGATCCCGGAGGATGTGATGGAACGTATCGACTTCGAGTTGGCGGTGATGCGCAACATGGGCTTTCCAGGCTACTTCCTGATAGTGCAGGATTTCATCGCCGCTGCCCGTAACATGGGCGTTACCGTGGGACCGGGTAGAGGTTCAGCGGCAGGCTCGGTGGTGGCCTATTGCTTGAAAATTACCGATATAGACCCGCTGAAATATGATTTGCTGTTCGAGAGATTCCTGAATCCCGACCGTATTTCACTGCCTGATATCGATGTGGATTTTGATGACGAGGGCCGTTATAAAATTTTGGACTGGATTACTAAAAAATATGGCAAGGAGCGTGTGGCGCATATCATCACCTACGGCACCATGGCCACCAAATCAAGTATCAAGGATGTGGCGCGTGTGGAAGATTTGCCCCTCGACGAGTCTAACCGACTGGCCAAACTGGTGCCCGACCGTTTCCCGGAAGATGCCAAGACTAAAAAAGCTCCTAAGGTAACCATCGAAAACTGTCTGAAAATGGTGCCGGAGTTGAAACAGGCTTACGAGTCGGGCGACGAGAAAGTGCATAATGTGCTGCACTATGCGGCAGAACTTGAAGGCACTGTGCGACAAATAGGTATTCATGCCTGTGGTGTCATTATCGGCGCTGACGATTTGACAAAATTCGCACCCTTGGCCACCATCGAGGATAAGGATACTGACGAAAAAGTGCTGGTAACACAGTACGAAGGCTCTGTGGTGGAAGATGTGGGCCTTATTAAGATGGACTTTCTGGGCCTGAAAACACTTTCCATCATCAAGGAAGCGATCAAAAATATCAAAGAATCCAAGGATGTTGAGATAGATATTGATACCATTCCTTTGGATGATGAGAAAACCTATCAGCTGTATTGCGAGGGTGATACTATAGCCACTTTCCAGTTCGAGTCCGCTGGTATGCAGAAATATCTTAAAGAACTGAAACCGAGTAAGTTCGAGGACCTTATCGCTATGAATGCCCTCTATCGTCC
>CACXXY010000104.1 GCA_902771655.1 uncultured Bacteroidota bacterium
ATTCCCCATCGTCACCATGCGATTCCCCGTCGTCATCATGCGGTTTTCCATCGTCACCATGCGATTCCCCGTCGTCATCATGCGGTTTTCCATCGTCACCATGCGATTCCCCATCGTCACCATGCGATTCCCCGTCGTCATCATGCGGTTTTCCATCGTCACCATGCGATTCCCCATCGTCATCATCCGTTTCCCCATTGTCATCATGCGGTATTCCGTCATCGTCATGCGGTTTCCCGTTATCTCGGTGCGAAATTCCCTTTACAAATCCAATCCCTCAAACAAATCAATCGGGTGCTCGGCAACGACCACATCGGTTTCGATGCGCACGCCGATGCCTTCTTCGGCAATGTAGATGCCGGGCTCGCAACTCAGCACCATGCCGGGCTGGAATACCCAATCGCGCTCGCCCACGTCATGTACATCCAAACCGATGAAATGGCTGGTGTTGTGCATGTAGTATTTCTTGAACAGCGGCTTGCTCGGATCTTGCTTTTTCACATCCTCTTCGGTGTAAAGTCCGAGTTTGATGAGCTCCTCATCCATTCTTTTGAAGACAAAATCGTTGATTTTGTGGATGGTCATGCCTGGGGTGAATTTGGGAATGGTATCCTTATAGATGGATAGGACAGCATTATAAACAGCTTGCTGGCGGGGTGTGAATTTTCCGTTGACGGGGATGGTGCGGCTGCAGTCGCCGGCATAGTTGGCGTATTCTGCCCCGAAATCCATCAGCAGCATGTCACCGTCCTGCATTATCTTGTCATTTTTAATATAATGTAAGATACAGGTGTCGGCTCCGGAGGCGCAGATGGGAGCAAAGGAGTGTCCACTGGCACCGTTGCGCATCATCTCGTATATCAGTTCGGCTTCCACCTCATATTCGTACATGCCGGGTTTGACGGCGGCTTTGGCGCGTCTAAATGCTTTGGCGGTGATGTCGCAGGCTTTCTTCAGGGCTTCCAGCTCCTCGGGCTGCTTTACGGCACGCAAAGGATTGATGATGGGGGCCAGACGACGGTAATTGTGCAGAGGATAGTCCTTCTTCAATTGCTCGGCCATGCGCACTTCACGGGTGGGGAAGCTGTTCTTGGAACGTGAGCTTTCCGGCAGGTGCAAATATACATTCTTGGCATAGAAGAGCATGTTGTTGAGGGTGCTTTCAAAGTCTTCGACAAATACCACATTTCTAATGCCTGAAATGGCGCTGGCTTGTTCTTTGCTCAGTCGGTGTCCGAACCAGGTGATCATCTCGGGGCTCGGATTCTTAATGAACAATACTTCGCGGCTGTTAGGGTCTGGATGCCATGGGGCCAATGCCAGACAGGTTTCTTCCTGGTCGATGCCACAAAGATAGAGCAGGGGAGAGTTCTGACGGAACTGATGTGTGGTGTCACCACAACGGGGATACTCGTCGTTGGAGGTGAGCAACACGATGGAGTCTTCCTCAATTTCCTGAATCAGACGCTTTCTGTTGCGGATGTAAAAATCTTGATGAAGGGGCTGGTATCTCATATTTGTTTGTGTTTAATGTGCTGATTAATGAAGTTGAAAACTGAAAACTGAAAGTTGTTATTTGAATTTTGAATTTTGAATTCTACCCCCTAAACATCTGTAATCTGTACCCTGTACCCTGCTATTATTTCCTCAGCTCAAAATTACTTCCAAGGTAAACCTTGCGTACCTGTGGGTCGGCGGCCAGTTCCTCGGCAGTGCCGGCTTTCAGCACGCTTCCCTCGAAGAGCAGGTAGGCGCGGTCGGTGATGGACAGAGTTTCGTGTACGTTGTGGTCGGTGATGAGGATGCCAATATTTTTGTCCTTCAGCTTGGCCACAATGGTCTGGATGTCTTCCACGGCGATGGGGTCAACGCCGGCGAAAGGCTCATCCAATAATATGAATTTCGGGTTGGAGGCCAGGCAGCGGGCAATTTCGCAACGGCGGCGTTCACCACCAGACAAATTGCTACCCTTGTTTTTCCGCACTTTCTGCATGTTGAACTCCGAAATCAACTCTTCCAAGCGGTCTTTCTGCTCCTCTTTGCTCATGTTGGTGAATTGCAATATGGCCATGATATTATCCTCTACGCTAAGGCTACGGAATACAGAAGCCTCTTGCGGCAGGTAGGCGATACCCATCTGTGCCCGTTTGTACATGGCCATGCCGGTGATGTCATTGTCGTCTAAGAAAATCTTGCCTTCCAATGGCTGGATAAGCCCCACAATCATATAGAAAGAGGTGGTTTTGCCAGCACCGTTGGGACCGAGCAGTCCCACAATCTCTCCTTGCTTCACATTGATGGAGACATGATTCACTACGGTACGGTGTTTATATTGCTTGACTAAGTTGTCGGTTCGGATTGTACTTATCATAGGTTATAGGGGTCAGTGATTAGGGGTTAGTTATTAGTGGTCAGGATTCAGGGGTCAGGGGCCAGAAAATAAGAACTAAGAATTAAGAAGTGGAAAACGCATTTGCTAATTCAATTGGCACATTAGCACATTGATAATTAGCAAATTAAAGAGAATTTCAGTTTTCAACTTCGGCCTTTATGCGGTCGGCAATCATGTCCACCAGATTCTGCAACGGTTTTTTCACCATTGCGCTCAAAAAAATTGGAATCTCCGCATCGATGTCGGCGTGCAGATCGGTGCCGTCGCCGTTGCTGTCCAAATAAATGACCATGTTCACTGGAATGTTCTTGTCGTTATTGGCAGCGTATGAGATTCTCGAATAATTGATTTTCTCCGCGATAGAAAGTTTCAGGGTGGTGATACCTGGAACCGAAAATTGGCAGTAATCTTCAGTGACTTGCCAATCCTTGACTTGTTCCGGCATGTATTTCACGAAGTTGTTGAAATTGCATAATTTGTTGAAAATATCCTGCTGCTTGCTTTGGATATGAATGGTTTTTCCGTTAACTTTCATAAATGGTGATTTTAGTTGGCAAAGATAGTGAAAAATATTGAATTGTTGGTGTTTTCATTTTTTTCGTTTATACGTTAAGGCGTTAAGACATGCGCTGCGTGCATTCGTTAAGACGGAATCAGGCATTACGCCTCCACGAACGAGCGAAGCAAATGTCTCCACGCCTCCACGTCTTCATGCCTCCACGAATAAACTCATTAACACATTAACTAATTTGCTCATTTGCTCATTATTTTTCGTATTTTTGCATTTTCAAATGAAAAGTAAGCGATGAGTAATATCTTGATAACAGGGGCCAACGGGCAGTTGGGAAATTGTTTGAGGGACTTGGCACATAACGATGACAGGCATGTTTTTTTCTATACTGATGTAGATGAGTTGGATATCACCAGTATTGAACAAGTTGAGGATTATGTATCCAAACACCATATTGATGTAATCATTAATGCGGCGGGATACACTGCGGTGGACAAGGCTGAGTCTGATAGTGAGCGTTGTTTTTTGATCAATCGTGACGCCACTCGCAATTTGGCATTGGTGACCAAACGTCATGACATTTTTTTGGTACATATCTCCACAGATTATGTTTTTGATGGTAATTCTGATATTCCGTATAAGCCGAGCGACCCTGTCAATCCACAGTCTGTTTATGGGCGTTCGAAGGTAGAGGGTGAAAAGGCGGTTTTTGAAACAGGCTGCCGGGCTGTGATTATCAGAACTTCGTGGTTGTATTCGGAGTATGGCAATAATTTTGTTAAAACCATGCTGCGTTTAGGCCGTGGTCACGATGAGATCAGAGTCGTGGATGATCAAAAGGGAGGACCGACATACGCGGGTGATTTGGCAGAGCTTATCTTGACAATTGTGGAACGACGCGACTTTATTCAAGATTGCAGAATATATCATTATGCCAATCAAGGGGCTATCTCTTGGAACGAATTTGCGCATCAGATTATGAGAAATGCCTCTTTGTCATGCAAAGTTCTGCCTGTCAGTACGGCTGAATATGGAGCGGCAGCCCCGAGACCTGCTTCATCGGTTTTTGATTTAACATCTGTCACTCAGGATTTTAGCATTCAAATTCCAAATTGGAAGGATAGTTTGCAAAAATGTATGCAACGTCTTGATAATCAATAACTTGAAATAAATTACTTTAAAAAAGTGAAAAAAAATTTGAAGAAGTGTTGCTAAGTCAAAAAAAAGATGTATTTTTGCAAGCCCAAAATGAAGGAATTTTGGTAACGTTCTTTAAATTCACATTTTAAGCCGTTGTAGCTCAGGGGTAGAGCACTTCCTTGGTAAGGAAGAGGTCATGAGTTCAAATCTCATCAACGGCTCTTTTTTTATAGATTTTTATTCCGCAAAATAATTTATTAAAAACCTTAATTTATAAGAAAATGGCAAAAGAAAAATTTGATCGTTCGAAACCACACGTAAACGTTGGTACAATTGGTCACATCGACCACGGTAAAACCACTCTGACCGCAGCTATCACCACTGTTTTGGCTGCTAAAGGTTTGTCAGAAGTAAGAAGCTTCGATTCTATCGATAACGCTCCTGAGGAAAAGGAACGTGGTATTACCATCAACACTGCTCACGTTGAGTATCAGACCGCTAATCGTCACTATGCTCACGTTGACTGCCCTGGTCACGCTGACTATATTAAGAACATGGTAACTGGTGCTGCTCAGATGGACGGCGCTATCCTGGTTGTTGCCGCTACCGATGGTCCTATGCCTCAGACAAGAGAGCACATCCTTTTGGCAAAACAGGTAGGTGTTCCTAGAATGGTTGTTTTCATGAACAAGGTTGACATGGTGGATGACCCCGAATTGTTAGACCTCGTTGAAATGGAAGTTCGTGAACTGTTGAACTTCTACGGTTTCGAAGGTGATGATACTCCTATTATCCGCGGTTCCGCTCTTGGTGGATTGAACCAAGAACCGAAGTGGGTTGAGAAAATCATGGAACTCATGGATGCAGTTGACACTTGGATTCCGCTTCCTGGCCGTGACAAAGATAAAGACTTCCTCATGCCTATCGAAGACGTGTTCTCAATCACTGGTCGTGGTACCGTTGCTACCGGTAGAATCGAGACTGGTATCATTCACACTGGCGATCCCGTTGATATCATCGGTATGGGCGCTGAAAAACTGAAATCAGTTGTTACCGGTGTTGAAATGTTCCGTAAGATTTTGGACGAAGGTGAAGCTGGCGATAACGTAGGTTTGTTGCTCCGTGGTATCGACAAAGACGAAATCCGTCGTGGTATGGTAATCGCAAAACCAGGTTCTATTAAACCTCACAAAGAATTCAAGGCTGAAGTTTATATCCTGAAGAAAGAAGAAGGTGGTCGTCACACCCCGTTCCACAACAAATACCGTCCTCAGTTCTACTTCCGTACAACTGACGTTACCGGTGAAATCGTTCTTCCCGACGGCGTTGAAATGGTAATGCCTGGCGATAACTTGACTATCACTGTTAAGTTGTTATCAGAAATCGCTATCAACAAGGGTCTGCACTTCGCTATCCGTGAAGGTGGTAGAACCGTTGGCGCTGGTCAGGTAACTGATATCTTAGACTAATACTGAAAAACAGTATATGACAAAGGGCTGACATAATGCCAGCCCTTTGACTCAGGAGAGTAGTTTAATGGTAGAACAGTGGTCTCCAAAACCATCAGTGAGAGTTCGATTCTTTCCTCTCCTGCCATAAGAAAAACGAGGATGCACAATCCTCGTTTTTTTTGCTTTTTCTGATGGAGTACCTACTGACATCAGAAAAATTTTTGTTGTTACATTTTTTTCAAGAAATTATGACCACGTGGGCTGAAAGCACATTTTTTCATATTCCAAATCAAAATACAATGGAATGAACACTTGTTCCCGCTATCAGTTATGGCACTTCCACCACATCTTCGCCAAGTACCAGGGCTATGTAAGCCAAAGTCTTGGTGTTAGGGTTTCAAGCAACCGATAGGTACAACCCAAATGCCATCTGAAGGGCGACGATAGGCATATTCTCCCACTGCGGTCAATACCATCATAAAAGAGGGCTTGGGCATCTTGTCCGTGTTGATTTTCCCAGCCAGGCGTTTCAGAGTGCTTGCTCCTTTTTCAATCAATTCTTGTCCTCCTAATTTGATTTCTATCAGTCCGTAGGTGCCGTTCCTGCGATGTAGCACAGCGTCGCATTCCAGTCCATCGGCGTTGCGAAAATGAAAGACCTTGCCTGACAATGCATCAGCATATACGCGCAAATCGCGCACTGCCAGCGTTTCGAATAATAGACCGCAGGTGTTCAAGTCGTTCAGCAAATCCTGTGGCCCGATGGATAAAGCTCCTGCAGCAATGCTCGGATCAATAAAATAGCGGGTGTCCGAAGTCTGTATTGCCGCCTTGCTACGCAAATTTGGATTCCACGCCGCCATGTCCTCAATCACAAATAGTTTCTTCAAAGCTTCCACATAATCAGCCACAGTTTCGTATGTGATGGACATATTGTCATTCTTTTTGATGTCTTCACTGATACGGTTGAAACTGATTGCACTACCTTGGTGACGGGCGTATGAACGCAGAAGCAGTCGGGTGCGTTCAGTACTCCGGCGCACATCGTCAATCCGATGAATATCTCTCTGGTAGGTGTCTTCGAAATAGTCTTGCGCTTGTTCTAATGCGATGTCACCTTTGAGCAAAGTGGATTGCGGCCATCCACCCCTGCATATTAAATACGCTATGTCGTTAATGCTTAAAATATTATTCTGTGTTGAAATATCAATTCCATCGAAAAGCTTACTAAGACTGACGGTACCAGACGACTCCCCTGATTCCCAGAGACTCATAGGACGCATCTGGATTCTTCCGATTCTGCCAGTACCGCTGTGTTGCAATTGGTTAAGCTGTGGTGGCACACTGCTTCCTGTCATAATGAATTGCCCTAAAGCTTGTCTTCTATCCACTTCCGAACGAACCATGTCCCATAATGGGGGAATGGACTGCCATTCGTCCAAAAGTTTTGGTGTTTCTCCCTCCAACAAAACAGAGGGATTCACTTGAAAAGCAATCTTCGCATTGGTGAGTATTGAACTATCTCCCAAATCAAGCAAACTATTGGAAAATTGTTTGGCTGTTGTGGTTTTACCGCACCACTTCGGCCCTTCAATTAAGATGGCTCCTTTGCCCTGTAGCTTTCTGGTCAGTAGCAAATCAGCAATTCTTTTCTTATAAAATGTCTTCATTTTCTTACTATCTTTTGAAGTTGCAAAGATATTAAAAATTAATGACATATAACAATATTCCGCAATTTTAGGAAAATTTATTCCGTAATTTTAGGGTTGTTTATTCCGCAATTTTAGGAAATTCCGTCCCTGTGGAATGAACACTTGTTTCCGCTATCAGTTATGGCACTTCCACCACATCTTCGCTAAGTACCAGGGCAATGTAAGCCAAAGTCTTGGTGGTAAAATTATGGCGACCTGTCTTTTTCTGGCACAATTGGTGCGCTCTTACAAAATTATTTGTTCGTTTCTATATTTTATGTAATTTTGCATATCTAATTTGCTAATTAACGAATTTGCACATTTGCTAATTAACGAGTTCTCCCATATCGTTTTTTTTTGTACCTTTGCAAGTTAATTCTATTATTATGCGAAAACTGACCATTCATACCATTAACTAC
>CACXXY010000105.1 GCA_902771655.1 uncultured Bacteroidota bacterium
AATGCGTAGATATGTTATCGTTATCGGCTTGATACTCTGCTGTTTCGTCTCCTTCGGACAGAAGCAGAAGAAAGGTTTTGACTTCCGTTTTTGGGAGGACTCGCTGATCAATCTGCGTGATCAGGTGATGAATTGTGCCTCGGAAACGGAACGTCTGAGTCGTAATGAGGATTTTATGTATCTGTTAGAGAATGTTTTGCAAGAAGAAGGCTCGTTTAAGTTCGCCTGGGATTCGGTGAAGAACTTTTCCGTCATCGCTTCACCTGACAAGCTGTTCAAGATTTTCACTTGGTATATTATAAAAGATGATTATAGCTATGAAAATTTTGGCCTGATGCAGGTGTATAGTTCCACCCGTAAGCATTATATGGTCATTCCTCTATATGACAAACGTTATTCCATCGATTACCCAAAGTCATACGTGGGCAACCATAACCGCTGGTATGGAGCAGTGTATTACAAGGTGATTCCAGTGGAGAGTGGAGAGAAAACCTATTACACATTGCTCGGTTGGAATGGAAATGACTTGTTTACCAATGAGAAAATTATCGAAGTGCTTCATTTTAAGAATGATATGACACCTGTGTTCGGGGCTAATATCTTTAAAAAATATACTGAAAAATGCAATCGTGTCATTATCAGCTATTCGAAAGATGCTTCCATGAGCCTGAATTATGAGTACCAGTCGTACAATGTGGGCTCTGGCAAGCGCGACCCAAAGACAAAGCAGGTGATTTATGACAAGGTATATGCCAAGATGATAGTTTTTGACGAGCTGGTGCCGCTGAGTGAGGGGGTGCCGAATTTGCCATCTTTTATGGTGCCTGAATCCAGTCTCAATCAGGGTTTTGTCATCGACAAGGGCAAGTGGCTGTTTGTCAAAAGTGTGAATCGGCGTAATCCCGATAAGCCCATGCCGAATCATGAACTGAAAAAAAGAAAAATATACGTTCCCAATAACTAAACTATGCTATATCCGTTAAAATTCAAGCCTTTCTTTAAGGAAAAAATATGGGGTGGTGACAAGATTAAGCAGATTCTGCATCGCCCTGTTGCTGATATGAAAAATTGTGGCGA
Organism: uncultured Bacteroidota bacterium; assembly: GCA_902771655.1. Lineage (GTDB taxonomy): Bacteria > Bacteroidota > Bacteroidia > Bacteroidales > WCHB1-69 > RUG11690. The sequence goes on from CACXXY010000105.1 coordinate 1,078, forward strand.
AAGCTGGGAAATCTCAGCCATTGAGGATAATGTGTCGGTGGTCGCCAACGGTTTTTTTGCGGATGACAACGACCTGAATGAGCTGATAGAGGTGTATATGGGTGAACTCTTGGGCGACAAGGTGTATGACAAATATGGATTAGGTTTCCCGCTGTTAATCAAGTATATCGACGCTACTGATGACTTATCGGTGCAGGTGCACCCCGACGACAAATTGGCGCAGGAACGCTATGGCATGAACGGCAAAACCGAGATGTGGTATGTGATCCAGGCTGATGAAGGTGCGGGTCTATATGTGGGTTTCAAAGATGGCGTGACACGTGACCAATATTGGGATGCCGTGGAGGAGGGGACTGTAGATGAACTTCTCCGCTTTTATCCAGTAAAGAAAGGCGATTTGTTCTTTATTCCCGCCGGTACAGTCCATGCCATCGGCAGGGGAGTGCTACTGGCTGAAATCCAGCAACCATCGGATGTGACCTATCGCATTTTCGACTGGAACAGGGTAGATGCTAATGGCAACAGCCGTGAGTTGCACGTTGACGAAGCCTTCGATGCCATCCATTTCGAGGGTGACATTATTTCCCCTGTAGAGACGGGGCGTGCCCCGTCTCCTGAAAATAATTTGCCTTCTTCGTCTCCTGAAAAAAACGTTGGAGCAGGAGATGCGCAAAAAACAGTAGAGGAAGAGGAAAAATGTCTGATTCCCGCTGGAAAAATCGAATACGATGAGCAATTTAACGCTACTACCAAACTCTTGCGTTCATCTTTCTTCAATCTGAATGAAATCTATTTTGAAAAGCCCTTAAAGAAGACCTATTCTGAGATAGATTCATTCATTATTTATATGTGTATAGAAGGCCATGTGCATGCCTTCACCGACGACGAGCAGTTTGAGCTGCGCACCGGCGAGGTGATGCTGGTACCCGCCTGCACCCCCGAACTGAACCTCATTCCCGAAGGGAAAAGCAGGTTGTTGGAGGTATACCTATAAGCTTTACCGCACAGGTCCGTACGCCTCAACCGTAGGCCTTGTCCTACGCACGCGTCATTGTAGGGCTGTCGTATCACGGCAGCCGCATTGTGTCGTCCATGGAATTTGAAGGGACGTGTCGAATGCGTCCGCAGTGGCATTAGGCATGCATTTCATGTAGCACCTTGTAAGACTGTAACGTTGTGGCAGCCGGTGGGCTGAATCCATTACGGCTGCTGTTATACGACCGCCTTACATTACGGCGTCAGGGATTGATTTTCTGTTCCAATTTGGCTATTTTTTCTTTCAATTGTTTGATTTCATCATCATTCTCCCTCTTTACCGAATGCTTGAATTTAAACATCGCAAGGTTTAGTTCAAAAGAGGTTTCACTGCTTTGTTTGGGAAGAATTTCGCTTATGATTTCTTCCACCAGTTGTCCGCCGTGATGCAAGAGAACTTGCTGTTCTGTGCTTTTGTCTTCGTGTTGCGGGACTTCCACGATGACCCGAGATAATTCTTTCAATTTGGCGTAAGTTTCCACAATGGCAATGGTGGTCTCCACCGCTTTCGGGCTTTTCAAGATTGTGGCCAGCATGTAGAGTCCTTTTTCGGTGAAAGCTTTGGGGAGAACCGTTGAATGCTTCTGTTTCTCGAACCGGTCAAAATTTTTGACCAGTTCAAGTTTTTCCAGTTCATTTAATTCCAAAATATATCCCTCGGGGAATTTTTCCGGATTGTTTTTTACCGCTTGATTTAATTCTTTGGTTTGCACGCCATACAGTTGCGCTACATCTGCATCTAGTATCACCTGCTGATTCCGCAGGGTGATGATTTTCTTCTCCACTTCAGGAAGTAAATTGTTATCCATAACATTTAAAATTTTGGGTTTGTACTGCTGGCAAAGTTACGATATCCAAATCATAAAATCAAGAGTGAAATTTATGGAAATTTGTTAAAAATCAATACATTGACAAAATTTATCTTTCGTTCAGAAAGTGGACAAGATTGTGTAAAAAGTCGCAGAAATGGAGAAGTGTATGTTTTGGGATTTAGCATAAGTTGCAAGAGGAAGGTATGGTATTTTGGAAGTTTTTGGATGAAATTATGCAGTGTTGCTGTTTGTTTAGTGCTTTGATACGATTGACCCATATCGCTGTATACGGCGACAAAAAAAAAGACCGCCCTTTTCGGAGCGGTCTCTTTTGTTTAGAAAAAATCTTGAGAAATCAACGATTATTGTTCGTTTTTCTCTAAGTCTTCTTTCAGGGACTGAAGAATGTTCAAGTCACCCAAAGTGGTCTTTTCAGCGTTGCTTTCGTTCACTTTGTTGATGTCTTTCAGTTTCTTCTTCTCTTCAGCCTTGATGCGTTTCTCTTCGTCTTCCTTGGTTTCCTGCCATACTTTGGTATGAGACAGGGTGATCTTCTTGGCTTCCTTAGAGAATTCGATAACTCTGAAAGGCAGAACTTCGTCAACCTTAGCGGTTGATTTGTCTTCCTTCATCAGGCCACGGTTGAAAGCGAAACCTTCGATACCGTAAGGCAGAGCAACAATAGCACCCTTGTCGGTCATGCTGGTGATGGTACCTTCGTGGATAGAACCAACGGTGAATACGGTTTCGAAAACATCCCAAGGATTCTCTTCGAGTTGTTTGTGACCCAAGCTCAGACGGCGGTTTTCAGTGTCCACTTCAAGAACAACAACCTCGATGGGTTCGCCAATCTTGGTGAATTCAGCGGGATGTTTGATTTTCTTGGACCATGACAGGTCGGAGATGTGGATCAGACCGTCAACACCTTCTTCGAGTTCAACAAAGATACCGAAGTTGGTGAAGTTGCGAACGGTAGCGGTATGTTTTGAGCCAACAGGATATTTGGTCAGAATGTCTGCCCAAGGATCCGGAATCAGCTGTTTGATACCGAGAGACATCTTTCTCTCTTCGCGGTCGAGAGTCAACACAACAGCTTCCACTTCGTCACCGACTTTCAGGAAGTCGTGAGCGGTGCGCAGGTGCTGTGACCATGACATTTCAGAAACGTGGATCAAACCTTCAACGCCGGGCAGAATCTCAACGAATGCGCCGTAGTCAGCGATAACCACCACTTTGCCTTTAACCTTGTCACCCACTTTGAGGTTCGGGTCAAGAGCGTCCCAAGGATGCGGAGTCAGCTGTTTCAAGCCGAGAGCGATACGTTTCTTGTTTTCGTCGAAGTCGAGGATAACCACGTTGATCTTCTGGTCGAGCTGAACGATTTCTTCGGGATGGATAATACGTCCCCATGACAGGTCGGTGATGTGGATCAAACCATCTACGCCACCGAGGTCGATGAACACACCGTAAGAGGTGATGTTCTTGACAGTACCTTCCAGAATCTGACCTTTTTCGAGACCAGCGATAATCTGAGCTTTCTGGGCTTCGATAACGTCTTCGATGAGGGCTTTGTGAGAAACAACCACATTCTTGTACTCGTGGTTGATCTTGACAACCTTGAATTCCATGGTTTTGTCAACAAATACGTCGTAGTCGCGGATGGGCTTAACGTCGATTTGTGAACCGGGCAAGAAGGCTTCGATGCCGAATACGTCAACAATCAAGCCACCTTTGGTTCTGCTCTTGACATAACCGGTGATGATTTCCTGGTTGTCGTAAGCTTCGTTAACACGCTGCCATGATTTGAGGATGCGGGCTTTCTTGTGAGAGAGCTGCAACTGACCATTGGCATCTTCCTGGCTTTCTACGTAAACTTCGATTTTGTCACCGATTTTGAGGTCGGGGTTGTAACGAAGTTCGGAAGCAGCGATAACACCATCAGATTTGAAACCGATGTTCACCACGATTTCACGGCTGTTGATAGATACAACGGTACCCATGATGACAGCCTGTTCGTCGATGGATTTGAAAGACTTGGTGTAAGCTTCTTCCAGTTTCTGTTTTTCCTGGTCATCATACTTGTGACCTTTTTTGTCCAAAGAGGACCAATCAAAATTGTCCAGTGAGCCGTATTCGTTCTGGATAGTGGGCATGGTGCGAGGTTTCTTTTCCACTTCGGGAAGTTCCTCAGCAACAGGGGCCTTTTCTTCCTGAGCTTCTGCAACGGGAGCTTGTTCAACTTGATTTTCTTTTGCAGCAGGAGCTTGTTCTGCTACGGGTTCCTGGTTTTCTAATAATTCTTCTGACATTTTGTTTTTTAACGACCTGAATGTTGCAGGTCTTTTTTTAGGTTTTACAATGAGGTTAACTGTCTGTAACACAATTTGAAGAGCCTCTTTCAAATTGGGCTGCAAAAATACGAAAAATTTCCGAATAATATATTAAGTATGGGAAATATTTTTTTATAGTGGTCAGTGGTCAGTGGTCAGTGGTTAGTGGTCAGTGGTTAGTGGTTAGTGGTCAGTGGTCAGTGGTCAGTGGTCAGTGGTCAGTGGTCAGTGGTCAGTGGTCAGTGGTCAGTGGTCAGTGGTTAGTGGTTAGTGGTTAGTGGTCAGTGGTCAGTGGTTAGGGGTCAGTGGTCAGTGGTTAGTGGTTAGTGGTCAGTGGTCAGTGATCAGTGGTCAGGAGATAGTAGTTATGAATTAGAGGATAATGATTAGCGTTAGTACCTTTCCGCTTGGAGTGTACACGATTCATTATTCATTATTCATTATTCATTATTCATTATTCATTATTCATTATTCATTGTGAATTGTGAATTGTGCATTGTGCATTGTGCATTGCTACAGGTACAGGTTCGAATCCCCGAAACTCAGAAAACGGTAGCCGTGGCTGAGGGCATGGGCATAAACCTCTTTCCATTTGTCGCCCAAGAATGAGGAAATCAGGAGCAACAATGTGCTTTTGGGCTGATGGAAGTTGGTGATGATGGCCTGCGTGATTTTACGCTGATAGCCGGGAACTATCATCAGTCGGGTGGCAGCATATAGTGTATCGGTCTTATGCAACTCCATGTATGTCTTGATGCTTTGAAGGGCATCCTGCACCTCCACTTGAGTCAAATCCTTGTCCTCGTAAGCTTCCCATTGCTCCACTTCAAGGGCGTTGGGGCGTTGCAGCTTTAGTTTGGCACCAATCAGATACAAAGATTCCAAGGTTCGGGCGACTGTGGTGCCAACAGCGATAATTTTCTTCTGCGGATTATTTAACAGGCTGTCAATGAATTGTTTGCTGATAACAATCTGCTCGCGGTGCATGTAGTGGTCGCCGATGCGCTCGCAAGAAACCGGTTTGAAAGTGCCAGCTCCGACATGCAGGGTGACATAGTCGGTGGCGATGCCTTTTTCGTTGAGGGCTTTGATGACTTCCTTCGAGAAATGCAGTCCCGCCGTGGGTGCTGCCACAGAGCCATCATAGCGGGCATAAACGGTCTGATATCGTTGCTCGTCATCTTTTTCTGCGGCTCGTTTGATGTAGGGTGGGAGAGGCATCTTGCCGTATTGCTCCAGCCATTCCGACAAAGTCACCTTTTCATCTGGCCAGGAAAATGTCACCTCGAAAGCCCCGTCTTTGCATTCACCTTTGGTGGCGGTAATCATCAGTGTTTTATCTTCGAAAACCACGGGAAAGCTTAGCGGCTGTTTCCAGCGTTTGGCATTGCCTACCAAGCATTTCCACACCACAGGCCCTGTTTGCGTGAAGGCATTGGCAATTTCGGTGGTGGGCTGCAGTGGCTCCAAACAAAAGATTTCTATGGCCGCGCCCGTGGCGTTGTGTACCAACAGTCGGGCATGGATGACTTTCGAATCGTTGAAAATCAATCGGTAATCTGATGTCAGAAAATCGGGCAAATCCGTGAAACAGGCATCGGTAATGTGCCCGTTTTGATAGACCAATAATTTGGAATGGTCTCGTTGGCTGACTGGGAAAAAAGCAATTTTCTCTTCAGGCAGCTCATAGTTGAAATCTTCAATCAGTATATCTTTTTGAGGAATCATTCAGCGTCTTTCTTCTGAGGCCATACGTTACGCCATCCATAAAAGAAACCTAAATGGTAGCGTGCGGAAAAGAAATATACCAGGTGTTTGAGTTTGCCAACCGGCATGTACAGCAAGAGTATTGCGGTGATGATGTAATAGGTGTTCACCATACACAAGCATGCGGGCATGAGCAGATAAAGCGTAGTCGCTAACTGAAACAAGGTGGTAAGACCATTGGACAGGTAATCGTCGGGATTTGTGAGATTGCGTAAATTTTTGTTAATCAATCTTTTGATGAATAAACAAATACCAGAGACAGTGCCTGTTGCGCTTACAAGAGGTATCAGGTAGTGAATACAGCTATCGTTGCAAAGCCATTGGTTGAAGAAGTCAAAGAATGATAAGAAAAACACCAATATGCTGGTGAAAATCCCTATATGGAACAGGATGCCCAAAGCGTAGGAAGGAATATGCAAGTAAGCGGATTCCTTGTTCTGGGGCATCATGGCCACGGTGTTGGAATAGGCCACACCTTTGGCTAC
>CACXXY010000106.1 GCA_902771655.1 uncultured Bacteroidota bacterium
TTTTGAGTTTATCGCCATTCACGGCAAGGGGAACGAGAAAAATATCCTTGTCTTAGGCCTTGTGTCCATACTTTTCTGTGGTATTCAGTTCGCGGTCGGGAAATGGCTGGGTTCCAAATATGGCGACAGGGTGGCGGGAGGCCAGCTTTTGGGACAGAAAAACACGGCGTTTGGCATCTGGATGGCCAACTGCTACCTCAACCCCTTGGCTTCAGTGTATGTGGCTTTCTATGCCATCTGGCAGAACCTGTTCAACAGCTGGCAACTGTGGCGGCACGACCGTCGATTGAGAAAATCTGCTAAGGTTCAATAAATGTTTTTTATAATGGAATTATCCATTTAGTCTGTGTTGTCTTGCGCAGTTTGGAGGGGTCTTATTCCCTTTCAGATTATGCGGATTTACTAATGGAATATATTTCCCTTATTTTGCCCGTTTGAAGTTGAGGATAAAGCGTGCCAGCACAATGAGTGCCATTCCCGAATGAATCCAACTTGAAAGTGTCCACACGACCATGACGGCAATAGTGGAGTATATGACATAAACACCAATCATGGCGCCCAATGTTCCTGTTACAACCTCCTCTTTATCAACGCGTTTTCTTCCTTCGTTGTCTATATAAGTCCTTTCCACAGTTTTAAAAATAGGACCACTGGCACCTACACCTATAAAGTTGGCAATAAAGGAACCCAGAAAAGAGCCTGTGATGCTGAATGATTTTTTCAGGGCTTCCCAGAATCCTGCAAATCCCGAACTCACATAGCCCTCGGAAACCGGTCCGAAGGCCACAATAATATAGCTGATGAAACAGATGAGGATATATACATGAAATGCCCCGAAGGAATGATGGTACATCAGTTGCAGGACAATAAAGGAAATCAGCATGAAGAGTAGCACCCAGCCTTTGCCACGGTAGGCAATGGGTTTCTTGCGGAAGAAAATGTTGAGAATGAGGGATAATGCTGCCAAAACAAGGCACATGCCCGAATGCCACAGGTATTCTTCATTCCATCCGCGCACGCCATACTTGGTCTCATATCTTTCGGGCATGAAGTTGACAATGGGAGCGGGTGTCTTGAGGTGGGCTCGATGGCCTTTACCCCATATAAAGTTCTCTATTTCGTCCACAGACAAGTGCCTGTTGTATATGGCGATTTCGCGGATGCCTCCTTTGGCAAGTTGTCGCAATACTAAACGGTCATAGTCGGCTACGGACATTTTCGCCTGATCCACATAATAGTATAGCACTGTGTCAGACATATAGATGGTGTGTTTGCCATCTTTGCGGTCAATTTCCAAGATTAGTAAGTTGTAGGTTTCTTCTGTGCTTCGCAAACGATACCATTGTGTGACTTCCGCTGTGTCGTCTGGTGAGGTCTTTCCAGTGAGAATTAGCGCATGGTCAGCATCGGTGCGGAAAGGATAATAGCCTACATCTTCAGCTTGGTCGTGGCGGCAAAACCAGAATATTCCTTCCGCATCCGCGCGCTTGCGGCAATTGAATCCGAGAATGTAGGTCTGCTTTGTCCCGAATTTCTTACCGGAAATATCTATGTCAAAAATGTAATTGCTATCGAGAGGCATGCCTTCGTGGTCATGATTGTTCAGCCACGGATTGCCGACTTCCCACATTGTGCTTGTTTTCAAATCATAGCAATGCAGCACTCCTCTGTCGCCCTTATGCTTGCAGCCCGTAAAGGCAATCTCTTCATGTTTGAATTCATAATGCAGTTTTTTACCCTTTGACGGATAATCGTAGGCGTATGCGCCAAATATCATGGCAAAAAATAATGCAAGGAGGCAAAAGATTTGTTTTTTCATATTTTTGTTGTTTTTGGGATTTAAAATCGAAAAAAACTATTTACTTTGTCACGCTTCTATAGGACAAGCACTGTTTGTTATTGCCGATCTTTGTTTGGTGTCGAAAAAAGATGCTGCAAAGTTAATCAAAAAAATCAAATGGAAACCGAAGATTCAAGATATTCGTTAATCATTTAGCATAATCTCCTCATACTCCCGCTTGAACCAGGTGATTTGCCGTTTGGCGTAGCGGCGGGTGTTCACTTTGATTTTCTCCACGGCCTCTTCCATGGTCATTTTGCCCTCCATATAGTCGAACATTTCCTTGTATCCTACGGTGTTGAGGGCATTCGTTCCTTTGTATTGGTACAGTGATTTAGCCTCCTCTAAAAGTCCGTCGGCCATCATCTGGTCCACCCGTCGGTTGATGCGGTCGAATAGCACCTCGCGGGGACGGTTGAGGTAATACCTTTGGATGTTGAAATCCCGTTTTTTGGACGATTGCGTAAGCAATTCGGAATAAGGCTTGCCAGTTTGCAGACACACTTCCAGGGCACGCATCATGCGCTTGTGGTTGGCCAGGTCGTTGGTGTTGTAAAACACGGGGTCTAAATGTCTCAGTCGTCTTCTTAAGGCTTCAATCCCTTCGTTTTCAAACAGTTCTATGACCTGCTGACGGATGTTGAGGTCGGGGTCGGGAAGGTCGTCAATGCCCTTGCATACGGCATCCAGATACAGGCCACTGCCGCCAGTCATAACCACTACGGGGTTTTCAGCGAAAAGCGTAGGCAACAGCTTCAGCACATCCTGCTCGAAACGTGAGATGCTGTAATATTCGCCAATGGACAGGTGACCGACAAAATAATGCTTTACCGCAGCCAGTTCCTCTTCGCTGGGAAAAGCAGTGCCGATTCGCATCTCTTTGTAAAATTGACGCGAATCGGCAGAAATAATGCTTGTATGAAATTTTTTGGCGGTCTCGATGGCGTATGCGGTTTTCCCTACAGCCGTCGGTCCTCCAATGACTATCAGCGTGGGTTGGTTAGTAGCTGCCGTAATCATCGATACTGCCTAAGTCAAGCTGGTCTTCATCATTGAATCCGTCTTCAAAATCATCGAAAATGTCGTCCTTGGTCAAATCCTCGATCAGCTCGTCGGGATCGGGCAGATGGGCGTTTTTGATGGCTTTGGGCAGCTCCTGGGCTTTGTGCGTGCAGCGAGGATATTCGATGCCATCCTGTGCCTGGGCCACTTTCATCAGTTCAAGGTAGAAGACCTTCGGATTCAGAAAATCATATTCATAAAGGATATGCTGATGAGGGTCTGAAATCATCTTGTTCAGAATGCTTTCTTTCATGATATATTTCGGAAGATGGGTCTTGGTGGTGTAACCGTCTTCTTCCTCATATTCAGGTGCATCTTCAACTTCATCATCTTTCATGTCGATGAGGGTGATTTCATTTTGCTTGTTCCATTTGGAGTCGCACAATGAAAACGAGGCCAACTCATTGCCTTCCAGACCGATGGATTTGTACAAGATGTTGTGGAGTGACTCGAAATTGTCGTTGGCCAATATCTCAATGTCGCGGACAAAATCTTCCACTTCATCAAAATAAACTCTGAATTTGTAGTAAAACATGATGAATGATTTTTAGTCTTATTCCATAACCATGTTGTGGAAGACATTGGTAACGTCTTCGTCTTCCTCGATTTTCTCTAAGAGTTTTTCCACTTCCTCCTGCTGTTCGGGAGTCAGTTTCTTCATGTCGTTGGGAATTCTTTCAAACTTGAATTCCTTGATTTCGAAACCGTTGTCTTCCAGGTATTTCTGAATGGGTCCGAAGGACTGGAATTCGGCGAAAATCAGGATTTCGTCTTCTTCTTCAAATACTTCTTCAACACCATAGTCAATCAGTTCGAGTTCGAGGTCTTCCAAGTTGATGCCGTCTTTTTTCACCACGGTGAAGCGGCATTTTCTGTCGAAGAGGAAGTCCAACATGCCGGAGGTGCCTAATGCGCCGCCTAACTTGTTGAAATAGCTTCTCAGGTTGGCCACAGTACGCTGGTTGTTGTCGGTAGCTGCCTCAATATAAATGGCGACGCCGTGGGGGCCATAGCCTTCGTAGAACATTTCTTTGTAGTCGGAAGTGTCTTTTTCGAGGGCTTTCTTGATAGCTCTTTCGACATTTTCTTTCGGCATATTCTCCGACTTGGCGTTCTGCATGAGCAGACGCAGACGGGGGTTCATATCGGGGTTGGGACCGCCGGCTTTCACCGCCATTGTGATTTCTTTTCCTAAGCGGGTAAAGGTTCTGGCCATGTTACCCCAACGTTTAAATTTTCTTGCTTTTCTAAATTCAAATGCTCTTCCCATAGTATAGTCGGTTTGAAATTTAAAGATACTTTTTTGAAGCCGCAAAGATACAAAAATTTTTTTTTCGTTACTTTTCTCATGATAGAAAAGTCTCGGCAATGTATACTATTTTTTCTTTTCTATCCCCTTTCTTTTGCTGCTCCAAAAGAAAACTGCGGTAAGCGAGTGAAGAAAAAGCTTGCTTTTTTTTCCGAGCGATAGCAGTTTATGCAACGAGGCAAAGAAAACGAGCTTTTTCGCCGACATGAATGCCACCCGCTCTGTCCGCCCTCCAACAGCTGCGGCAAAAGTAAACTGGACGCAGACGCGCTTTTGCACGCAGCTCTAGGAGGCCGTCCATTCACATCGCTGCCGCATCGCATGTCGGCATGGCCTACGCACGTGGCGACTTAGTAACGTGCAGACCAGTGGACTACAGGATCTGGTAGAACAAGTGTGGGGGAGCAAAATTCCCCTTCTTTTAGAAGGGGTGCCCGGAGGGCGGGGTAGTGGAATCTCTTGAGGCCGTCCATTCACACCGTGTCCGCACCGCATGTCGGCATGTCCTCCGCACAGAACGGGATTGCATAGACATTCCTAGATTCTCCCTTTAGGGAGATTAATATCAATAGATAATTGTATGGACATTCCTAAATTCTCCCTTTAGGGAGATTAATATCAATAGATGTGCACACCACCATCGAATCCCGTCAGGGATTCCATGTCAATAGATATGGTCGTTAATCCATTGTATGTCGCGGCGCGGATGTGTCGCGCACCGCTTTAATCCCGCACACATCGTACGGGCAAGGCGGAGCTCCGGAACGCCATGGTGTTGTTGAGCGTGGGGGAGGAGTGCAGAATCCGGTATATCCTCGCGTGCGCGTTCACTCCCGTATCCCCTACGCTGGTAGAGGTCCAGTAGTCGGCGGTACTCCCAGTGTAGGTTACAATTTCCGGAGGGAAGAATGCCCCGGACGGCCGCAAACTGAGCCCCGTGGCATTGTTTTTGACGGGGCCATTACCTGGCGCACATGTTGCCCAACTTTCATTCCACCCTATTGAGTCAACCAAGGCTTTGGCACAATAGGAGGCAACGCCCGAACATACAAAGTCGTCGTGCATGCACACATAGCTTTTCAGTTGAATCCATTCGGCGTCACTCGGCACATGCCAGCCTGTGGGGCATACGCCTTGCACACCCGATGGATTGCTGGTACTGCCATCACTGCCATGCATCACCGCTGCCCAATTATACAAACGGCCATACATGGGAATCATACTGTCCGCCAAATTCGGCGAGAAACAATACGCTGTGGTTGTGCTGGGCGATGTGCTCGTGCTTATCAAGCTGCCATCTGCATATCTCGTGGTACGCAGATTTTCTTTCATCCAGCACTGGTTGCCGATTTTTACTGTGGCGTAAACATTTCCGTCATAGTCAGTTACCGAAGCTGTTTCAGCACAAGGATAACCGTCTCCATTGGTTGACACTTGAAACAGAAGGGGAATCGTTTGGGAATACAACAGGTTTTGTGTCATAGGGGTGCTTTGCACAGTCGTTCCACTCATCAGGTCACAATATCCGATATATTCCATTTCATCCCCACTGTTAAATGGACGTGTGACAGTGCCCTTCGAAGGTCCTGTCGCTGTTTTTTCTTCATTGATGTATTCAATAGAATTTATGCCGGAAGTGCCACTATTCACCATTTTAATGGAAGTTGATTTTCCGTTACAGACTGCTGTCAAAAGATAAATATCAGCCGTGTTGAGTTTCACCCTGAAATGATGGTCACCAGGTTCACATACGGAGGAAAAGCTGGTCACTTCTTTCCCCATGAGATCGAAAACTCTCATCACTACCTCTCCTGATATTCCTGTTCTAAGACGCACATCTGTCTCTCCGTTAAAAGGATTAGGTATGTTAGGCAGCAATTCAAAATCACCAGAGGGAACATCTTCTCTTATTCCTACAGAATTCTGCAAAACAAGAACCGTGTCAGGCCATGTCAAGGTTTCCTGCCAGCCCTTGCTATGGTTCGTGATTCGCACTTGACTAAGCCGAGCATAGTTGCCATAAATGTCATGCCCTGTGAATTTCAGCGTAATGGTAGGCTGCGCCATAAGTCCGCAAATACTTGTCAGCAATAAGAATAGAAGTATAATTGTCTTTTTCATGATAGGATACTTTATAAGTATATGACGCTTTAAATCCAAAAACGTTACAAGTAGATTTTTTTTCAGTAAGATAAAATCACATCGTATGTTTGAAGTATCGCATGAAGAAATCTTGAGATGCCAAATTGGCACCTCAAGTTGGGGTGGTAGTCGTTACGGCGCTTTTGCCTTTTTACTCCAGCGAATAGGGTTTCTCCGTGAACCATTTCTTGTTCGGCTTGCTGCCCATGGTGAAGACGAGCTCGCCGCCGGCCATAATCTGCTCGTAGGTGATGTAGGCGGTGTGTAGCGGTGTGCCGTTGAGTGTCACCGACTGGATGTAGCGGTTTTGGTCGCTGACGTTGGGGGCCTTGATGACTAACGTGTTACCGTTTTGCAGATGGAGGACGTTCTCGGGCAGGTAGGGGGCACCGAAGACGTACTGGCCGCTGGCCGGACAGACAGGATAGAAGCCCATCGCGCTGAAGATGTACCACGCCGACATCTGTCCGCAGTCGTCGTTGCCGCACAGCCCGTCGAGGTGGTTGCGGTACATCTTGTTCATCACCTCGCGCACGCGCAGCTGCGTCTTCCACGGCTGGGAGGTCCACATGTAGAGGTACGGGATGTGGTGGCTGGGCTCGTTGCCGTGCACGTAGCCGCCCAGCATCCCCTCACGGGTAACATCCTCTGTCTCAGCGAAGAACTTGTCGGGCACATACATCGTGAAGAGCTCGTCCAGGCGGTTCACGAAGACCTTGTCGCCGCCCATGATCTTGATCAAGCCGTTGACATCGTGCGGCACGTAGAACGAGTAGTTCCAGCTGTTGCCCTCGATGAAGCCCTCGTTGGCGGTGGAGAGCAGGTTGGCGGGCGTTTTCCACGAGCCGTCCTCGTACCGCGCCTGTGCGAAGCCAGTCTCCGGATTGAAGACGTTCTTGAAGTTCAGTGCGCGCTGGCGGTAGGTCTCCTTCATCTTTTCATATCCAGAAGCAATTTTGCTTTTGTCAATCAGATTGTAAATCACCCAATCTTCGTAGGCGTTCTCCAATGTAATGGAGGTGCCGACAGCAGACTTGTTGTATGGAACATAACCCA
>CACXXY010000107.1 GCA_902771655.1 uncultured Bacteroidota bacterium
AGGGTTCAACAGATTTCGAGTCTGCCCCGTTCGACCACTCCGGCAACTTTCCGCTGCAAAAATACAACTTTTTTCGCTTGCCTCCGCTCAAACGGCGAATTTTTTATGCAGTGTCAGACAGAATGTTTGGAGACGTTCCTTCGGCATACGGGTGCGGACGCATTCGGTGCGTCCCTATATCTTGAATCCTGAATTTTGAATTCAAAAAAAGAGGAAGTTGAATTCAACTTCCTCTTTTTTTACTGAAACCTGTTACCTAAAACCTGATCCCTATTCCGGTTGTTGGCACAACTCGGTCAGCACGCTGCAGGTTGATTTCGGGTGCAAAAAGCCAATCATCAGGTTCTCGGCGCCTTTGCGGGGAGCCTTGTCAATAAGGCGAACGCCTTTCTCCTCAACTTCGGTCAGTGATTCGGCCACCTTATCTACGTTGAAGGCGATATGGTGAATGCCTTCGCCCTTGTTGGCGATGAACTTGGCGATGGTGCTCTCTTCGCAAGTGGGCTCCAACAGCTCAATCTTGGTCTGACCAACCTTGAAAAAGGCAGTCTTTACTTTCTGGTCCGCCACTTCCTCAATGTTGTAGCATTTCAGTCCCAGTACATTTTCATAATAGGGGATGGCTTGGCTTAAATCCTTCACGGCAATGCCGATGTGTTCGATGTGTGTGATGTTCATTTTTTTATAGTTTTTGGTTTATTGTTTACGGTTAGACGGTTAGACGGTTAGACGGTTAGACGGTTAGACGGTTAGACGGTTAGACGGTTAGACGGTTAGACGGTTAGACGGTTAGACGGTTAGACGGTTAGAAAAAATCTTGCAAAGTTACGAAAATTTTTAATAGCTATGCTAGTTATAGCACATAAATAACTTTCAGTTTTCAGTTTTCAGTTCATTACTAACCCCTAACCCCTAACCCCTAACCCCTAACCCCTAATCACTGACCACTGACCACTGAATCCTGACCCCTGATCACTTCTCTTCTGCGGGCATCACAAAGGCGTGAATACCCTGCTGGGGGGCGCTTTCGTCCAAGAGGTGGATTTCCTTCAGCAAGGGCTCCACTTTCTCGTCAGGCATGAAGATGAGCATGGCCGAGTTGAGGGTGGGCCAGGCGTGGGTGCCATAATGCGGCTCGCCGTCGTTGGAGCCACGTCCTTGCACCTCCTGCCAGAAAGTAAAACCACGGATTTCCAATTTGTCTAATATCTCGATGACTTCATCGTAAAAAGCTTGGTAAAATGATATGAAGACAGCTTTCATTGTTTTCGATTTTAAATGTTTGACTCACATTGTTTTATTCTTCATTGCTGACGGTCACGGGCTGTAATTCCGCCTTGGCGGCTTTCCTGGCCTTTCTTCTGGCCCCGAAATCAGCAAATAAACTGTAAAGGATAGGAATCAAAATCAAAGTTACCAAAGTGGATACGGAAAGACCCCAGGCCACGACCATACCCATGGAGTTCCACATTTCGGCACCTTCTCCCTTGTCGAGTGCCAACGGAATCATACCCAATACGGTGGTCAGTGTGGTCATCAAAATGGGACGGAGACGGGAACGTCCACCAGTGACAACGGCTTCCTTGATGCTCATGCCACGCTCACGGCACAAACTGGTGTAATCGACCAGCACAATACCGTTCTTCACCACAATACCAATCAACATCATGGCACCAATCAAGGCCATGATACCCAAGGCGGTGTTGGTGACAGCCAAGCCGATAAATACACCGGTGAGGGCGAAAGGAATGGAGAACATGATGACGAAGGGGTAGGTGAAGGATTCGAACTGGGCAGCCATCACTACATATACCAACATGACTATCAGCAACATCAGGGTGATGATGTCTTTGAACGCATCCTGCTGGTCTTCCCAAGTGCCGGCAATCTTATAGTCGAGGGTGTTGGGGATTTCCATCTGGTCTAACTCATTCTGGGCAGCTGCCACAATGTCGCTCAACACACCATCCTTGCCGACAACGCACGATACCTTGACCATACGTTCACGGTCCTTACGCACGATAGTCGGAGGAGTGAAGCTTTCCACCACTTTTCCGACGTCACCCACACGAATACCTTTGCCTTGATTGTTGTATATCAGAATGTGCTCAATAGCGCGGGTGTCTTCTCGGAATTCGGGGGCATAACGCACACGGATGTTGTATTCGTCGCCATCCTCGCGGAAGTGGGAGGCAGTATAGCCGTTGAAACGGTCGCGCACATATGTGGCGGCGGTGGTAGAGTTCAGTCCGTTCTCGGCCAGTTTGGTACGGTCTAAGAGCACTTGCAATTCGGGCGTGTATTCGTCACGACTGATGACCACTTCTGAACAACCTGGTACCTGTCTCATGCGTTCGGCAACTTTCAGGGCGAACTCGTCGGTGGTGTTGAAGTCATAACAGTATAACTCGATATCCACAGTAGATTGTCCACCCATGCCACCTTGACCGGTGTTTACCGAGTAGGTGTTGATCTCTATATGTTTACGCATGATGTTACGGATGCCGTCAGCAATCTCGTTGATGGGTTTGTCGCGTTCGGTCTTCTTGACCAAACGGATGTTGAAAGAGAGCAGGTGAGTACCATTGTCACGCATCAAGCTCCAAGTGTTGTCTTCATCGGGCTGTCCGACAGAGTAGTTGATACGTTTGATTTCGTTGGGATATTTTTCCATAATCTCTCTTACCAACTCATCGCCCAAGGCTTTGGTGGTCTCCACACGGGTACCCATAGGCAATTTGACAGTGGCTCCCAATCGGGCGTTATCCATGGTCGGGAAAAATTCGGTGGGGATTACCAAAATAAGACTTAAGCTTCCCAGGAAGATGAGCGTTGCAATTGTTACAACTGTTTTTCTATGGTTTACACACCAGTTTAACAGGCGTGCGTAAGCATTATCCAGCCATGTCAGGAATCTTTCCACTGGAGCATAGATGAAAGCGAACCATTTGCTTTTCTTGGGATTTTTTTTCAACATGAGAGAACACAACATAGGTGTCAAGGTCATAGCCGCTAACAGGGAGATGGCAATCACAATGGTGACAATCCAACCTAACTGTTTGAACAACACTCCCGACATACCGGTGATAAAGGTCAAAGGCAAGAATACCGCTACAATTACCAAGGTGGAAGCAATGATGGACAGGGAGACCTCGCTGGTGGCGAAGATGGCGGCAGACTTGGGTTTTGAACCCCTTTCAATATGGGTGGTGATGTTTTCCAATACCACGATGGAGTCATCGACCACCATACCGATGGCGATACTTAGTGAGGATAAAGAAATGATATTCAGTGTATTGCCTGTTAATAGCAGGTATATGAACGCACCAATCAGGGAGACGGGCACCACAATGGCGATGATGACGGTGGCCCTCCATCGGCCTAAGAAGAAGAGTACCACAACGACTACCAGCAAGAGGATGATTAAGATGGTCTCTTCCAAGCTGGCGATGGTGTTGGTAATGTTCTCAGAGTTATCCACCAGAATATCCAATTTGACATCCGCAGGCAGATTCTTCTTGATGTCGGGTAACTGCTCCTTAACCTTTTTGGCGATTTGTACAGTGTTGGCATCGGTTTGTTTCTGGATGACGATCATGGCACCGCGGGAACCGTTGGTATAGACCTCTTGCATACGTTCCTGCAGGGTGTCCTTGACAGTAGCCACATCGCGCAGATAGATGTTCTTGTTGGCATAGCTGCCCACTACCACATCTTCCATTTCGTAAGCATCTTCAAATTCGCCATCCACACGCAGTGTGTATGTTTTGGAACCCACATCCATGATGCCCAAGGACACATTTCTGTTTTCAGCCCCCAGAATGCTGGCAATCCCCTCGATGGTCATATTGTAGGCCTCCAATTTGTAGGGGTCGCAATATACCTGGATTTCACGTTGTGGGGCACCGGAGATGGACACTGCTCCTACACCGCTGATACGGCTCAAAGGAGAAGCCACTTTGTCGTCGAGAATCTTGTACAAAGCCTGGGTGCTCTGGTCAGATTCAATGGATAACAGCATGATGGGCATGTCGTCGGCGCTGAACTTGAACAGGAAGGGCTGGTTGGCACCGTCAGGCAGTGATGATGAAACCATGTCCAGCTTGTCTCGCACGTCATTGGTTTTTTCGTCAATATCCACACCCCATTCAAATTCCAAATAAACGATGGAATAGTTTTCTTTTGAATTGGAGGTGATATGCTTCATGTCGCTCAGCGTGTTCAGCACATTCTCCAAGGGCTTGGAAACATTGTCTTCTATATCTTCGGCACTTGCTCCAGGATATACGGTGAACACCATAATGGTGTTGCTGTCCATGTGCGGAAACAAGTCCACCGGCAACTTGGTCAGTGAGAAAATACCGATAATGATGACGGCCACATAAATCAGACCGGTCATAATCGGACGGCTAACAGATTTTTGGTATAAACTCATTTTTCTTAAGTTGAAAGTTGAAAGATGAAAGTTGAAAGTTTATAATTTTCAGTTTTCAGTTTTCAGTTGTCAGTTTTCAACTATAGATTTCTGACCCCTGATCACTGACCACTTATTTTTCGATTTCCACTTCAAGGCTGTCTTTGAGTCGCGGCAGGCCGGAGGTGGCCACGAAGGCGCCGTCGGGAATATCCTCGTTCAGCAGTTCGTAGTAAGTGTCCAAATGGCGGCCCAACTGTACTTGCTTGAAGAAAACTCTGCCATTGTCATATACATATACGTATCGGTTACCGGAACCTTGCTGTCTGTAAATGGCCTCGTCGGGTACCACAACATGATTATACATGCCGAAGTTGATGGTGACGCGGGCGTACATGCCGGGACGTACTTTGCTGTTGGCGTTGGGTAGCTGGATTTCCACAGGGAAAGTATGGGTAGTACCGTCAATGGTGGGATAAATCAGGCTTACCTTGCCCTTGAAAACTTCACCTTCGTAAGCGTCAATGGCGATGTCAACGGGCATGCCGACCTTCACTTTGGTGAACAATATCTCGGATATGTTGATGAGCATCTTCACCGGGTTGATTTGCTGCACCTGCACCACGGGCAGTCCACCGAATAAGTCGCCGCTGTCGTAGTTTCTGGCGGTAACCACACCGTTCAGCGGGCTGAGCAGCTGGGTGTTTTCCAGCAGGTTCTCGTAAGAGGTGCGAGTCACATCCAGATTGGTCTTCATGGCATCCCAGTCTGATTTTGACACGCCGCCCACCTTGTACAGCTCGTCGATACGCTTGAAGCTGAGTTCGAGGTTGTCTAACTGGCTTTTGGTCTGTTTCAGGTTGGCTTCGTTCATCTGAACCAACACCTGGCCTTTGTGAACGCGGTCGCCCACTTCTACGTAAATCTTGTCGATACGGCCACCAGTCAGCGGAGCGATATTGTTGACCGCTTCGGCTTCAACGGTTGCCGTATATTCGAACAATTGCTCAACTTCCTGAGTGGAGACTTGCTGAACTTTGATTTTTAATTTTTCCTGATTTTGTGTGGTTTCTTTTTCTTTTGAGGTACATGCGCTTACGATAAGCATGAGTCCCAGTAAAGTGTAAATGATGCTGTTGGTGTTTTTCATTTTATTTTGATGTTTATTAATTTCATGTTGGTGACTTCGTGTTGATGAGCTTCGCTGTTGATTATTTCATGTTAGTTACTTCGTGTTAGTGAGCTTCGCTGTTAGTTATTTCATGTTGATGAACAACTGTTAACTATTAACTATTAATTATTAATTATTAATTATTAATTGTTAATTGTTAATTGTTAATTCTGTCCCACCAGGGCGTCGAGTGAGGCTTTGGCAGTGAGGTAGTTGAAGAGTGACTGGCAGTAGGTGAGTCGGGTGCTGGTCAACATGAGCTCGGTAGTGTTGAGGTCGAGCCAGGTGTTCATGCCCACTTCGTACTGCTTTTTGGCGATGTTGTATGCTTCTTCGGCCTGCAGCATCGTTTCCTTGTCAGAGGCGAGGTTTTCGATGGCCTGTTGCATGTCGTTCAGGTAGCTTTGGGCGCCTAAACGCAGGTTGCGTTCGATGTCAACTCGCTGATCCTGCATGTTTTCGATATTCAGGTCAGCTTGTTTCAGCTTGTATGAAGTACCTGCCCACGAAACAATGGGAACTGACAGTCCAAGGCCGATGACAGAGTAGGGGAAGTTGTTGAAACTACCGCCGGTGTCGCCCATTCCATTATACATCAGGCTACCGCTTAAGGCCAGACTGGGACAAGAGGAACCTTTGATGATTTTCTTGGACTGTTGCAGTTGCTGTATGCCCATGTCCAACTGCTTTAATGAAGAATTCTCCTCCAAATTGATGTCGCTCAGAGTAGGAACTTTGGCATTCAGAACCTCGTTTTCATAATCGTCTAAGTGGCCATCGAAAATCACGGGTTCGTTAATGTCCAGACCCAAGATGATTTTCAGTCGCATGTATGCCAGATTGGCTGTCTTGGCGGCGGAAGTCACATCGGGACGCAGGTTCTGCAAGGACACATCCGAACGCAGTTTCTCGAAACTTGATACCAGTCCCTGTTGGTATTGCTTGTTGACCAATTCGTTGGATGCCTGTGTGTTGGCGTAACTCTGCTGTAGAACATCGTAAGCTTGCTGGGCTACCAAGTAGGTGTAATAGGCCTGCTTGATTTGGTTTATCAGCTCCAGTTTGGAGGAACGGGCGTTCTCCATAGCCAGCTCTATGTCCATTTGCGACAGCTTCAGGCTTGACCAGAGGGAGGGCACGATCAGCGGCAGCGACAGGCTCGCTCCAACGGAATAGTTGTGGTCCTTGCCCACCTTGATATTCATGTCCTGGCCGCCCATGCTCATGGCCATACTCTGCTTTAGGATGGTGTATTGGTATGAGCCACTGAGGGATACGTCAGGGAAAAGGGAAACAATCTGCTCTTTTTTATACTGCTGCTTGATTTGTATGTCGCGGTCGGCAATACGCATCGAGGGACTCTCGCTAAGACCGATTTCAATCGCCTTTTTCAGGTCGATATGTACAGAATCCTTTTGATTTTGTGCGAAAGTGATTGATGTGGAAAACAAAATCACAGCTGCTATCAGACTGCTTTTGGTTAGTTTTTTCAGTTGATTAATCATATTGATATAATTATCTATTTGAGTATCAATAATTTATGTTTAAATATATTTAAGTTGCAAAAGTACTAAAAATTAGTGAAATTATTGACTTTGAGCTGTGAATTTCAATGAAATGTGGTTTTTCTTCAATGAAGCTTGCCATATTTTCAATGATTTTGAGAGATAGTTCCTTCGGTTATTCTTAAAATGTATGCAGAAAAGGAGAATCTTTATCCGAAAAATTTTTCAACAAAAAAAGTCCACCGTATCTAAAAAATCAGTATCTTTGCTGATTAAATTTTTTAATATTATGGCTACTAAATATGTGTTCGTTTCA
>CACXXY010000108.1 GCA_902771655.1 uncultured Bacteroidota bacterium
ATCGAAGATAGGCCTCCGTAAGGTTCATCTCCAAATTGAAGAGGGCTGTATAAAGGGCTTCCGGTTCGTTTTCTATCTCCTTGTCTTTAAGCATTTTGATACAAGAATCAGCCTCTGCAAAACGGAACAGGGATGATGGCAATCCATGCTTGTAAGAATCTGAAATACAAGCAGATAAGGTATCCACTTTATGCTCTTGCAAACCATTTATGGTCCACAGGGGCTCATAATTCCTTTCCGCATAAAACTGTTTCACCCAGTCGCCGTAAGGCACAAAATCGGGAGACATATTGGTCATCTCCCGATTAAAATATTCTTGATAATCCTTCATCTTGAATGAAGAATATGCATCGAACCAGTGTGGTACCGGTTCTGTATCTTTTGTATTCGCATGGCATGCCGCCAAAAGCAGGAAGGAAAGCAAGAAAAACAGCTTTCCAACAAATTTGTTTGAGGTCATTATTGATGATTAGCTTTGAATGCTTTTAATCTCTCCTCGAGAGCCGGGAACTGGTTTCTGTTGACCAAGGAAACGCAGGCTCGGAGACCCTCGGTGCGCTCGCTGCCAGTGATGCCCAGTGAGATGGCACTGATTCCATAGTACAGAAATTCCTTCAGCAGTTCTTCACCGCTCATGCCAGGATAAGCCAGGGTAAAGTAGAAGCCGTCTGCCAGCAACTTGTCACCATCTTTATCATAAACGATAACGAAACCGTTGTCGGTGAACAATTTCTTCATGATAGCGGCTTTTTCAGCATACTCTCTCACATCGTCCAAATAGTTGTAGGTGCCGTCGTTGCAAGCTTTCAGGATAGCGGCCAAGGCATACTGGGCGGAATGTGAAGTACCCGAGCTGATAGCATAAACCGTACCGTAAATGATAGCTCTGCCCAACTTGGGAGTTCCAAAATAGGGTACCAAATCGGCAAACTCGCTGTTGTACAATTTCTTTGACAACACCATTAAACCGATACGCTCGCCAGCATAGCTGAATGCCTTGGAACCGGAGATCAGCAGGGCATAATTTTCGGTATATTTACCCACTGAAGGCTGGAAAACGCCAGGTTTTGAAATGTCGCGACGGAAATCCATGCCGAAATAAGCCAGATCCTCGAAGACGAAAACGTCGTACTTGTTGGCCAGGTCGCCGATAATCTGCAGTTCCTCTTCCGTGAAGCAAATCCATGATGGATTGTTGGGGTTGGAGTACATGATAGTGTGTACGTGACCTTTAGACAGATAGCTTTCGAGTTTGTCTCTCAGTTTGGCACCACGATAGTTGTACACATCAAAAGTCTCATATTTGAGGCCCATCACACGATGTTGCTGTTTCTGCACGGGAAAACCCGGATCGATGAACAGCGTGGTGTCACGTTCCTTACGGGCACGCACGAAAGTCATGAAACCAGCCATGCCACCCATCATAGAACCGACTGTTGGAATACAGCCCGCAGGATCAACATCCAGATCGATGAAAGTTTTTACAAAGCGGGCAGCTTCCGCCTTGAGCTCTGGAGTACCGTCAATGTCGGGGTAGATGGCGGCCACACCGTCTTGAAGCGCTTTTATTTGCGCATCAACGCCTATCTTGCAGGCAGGAAGGCCAGGAATACCCATTTCCATACGCACGAACTTCTCGCCACTGGCGTTTTCGATGTCGTTAATCAAGCGTTTCACTTCACGGATGGAGGCTCTGCCCACCTCTTTGATGCCGCTTTCGGCTACGATTTTGTCAACAATTTCTGCAGGGATTGGAGTTTTTTTCATCATCTATATATCTAATTTATTGTTTATTAAATTAATTCAAGCAGCTAAAAAGTGAAGCAAAGTTACGCAAAATTATTGAATTAAACAAAGATTGTGTCTTTTTTATTATTCATGTCCGTTGAGTTTGCAATACAATATGTATTTGCTGGCACATTCACTTTGAACGTGATGCAAGCAGATTGTTAATAACTTTTCTAATTTATAATAATAAAATATGAAATTTATTTTATATCTTTGCAGCGTGTAATGACAATGGTAACCGGCATCCCACCTACAGCACATTACACCCATCCCTCCATACAACATATTTGGCAATTACTCACACTTTTTCCGGTTACCATTTTAAATGAAAGGACACAAAAATGGACAAAGAAACTTTTTACAGATTAGCGTTGATACACTTTCCGAACTACGGGAACGCCAATATCAAAAAACTCATCCGGCTATGTGGCAGTGCGACTGCATTATTTGAAGAGCCACAGGTAGTGGCAGGCAAACTATACCGTTACCGAGCCAATTTGGAATTGCCTAAAATCGACAAATCGATTGGACAATTTGTCAGCAATGAGCTGAAGCAAGCCCAGCATCATGGTATAAGAATATGTTTTTTTGATGACGAGGATTATCCCGAGCGATTGCAAAGGTGCAATGACGCGCCCTATTTTTTCTATTACAAAGGAAACAGCTGTTTTAACGAACGAAAAAGTATCGCTATTGTAGGCACGCGGAATGCCAGCAACTACGGCAAAGATGTGGTCAAAAAAATCGTGGAAGACCTTGCTCCTCACAACATCTGCATTATCAGTGGTTTAGCAAGAGGCATCGACACTTGTGCCCACGAAGAGGCTTTGAACAAAAATCTCAAAACCATAGCGGTATTGGGTTGTGGACTGAGCATGGTATATCCCAGTGAGAACATCAAATTGGCTCACCAGATTCTCGAGCAAGGTGGAGCGTTAGTATCAGAATATCCTTTTGACGCCATGCCCGACCGCATGAACTTTCCCAAGCGGAACCGTGTGATCGCAGGACTGTCAGATGCCGTGGTGGTAGCCGAATCACAGGAAAAAGGAGGTAGCATCATTACCGCCGAGATTGCCCATTCCTACAATCGCGATGTATTTGCCGTGCCCGGTTCGATCTTCCAGAAAACACAAAGTGGCTGCCATGAGCTCATCCGAAACAATGTTGCCGCCCTGATCAGTTCGGGCAAGGACATCATTGAGATGATGAATTGGGACCAGCAGGAAACGTCCAATAGGCAAACAAAACTTTTTCCTGACTTAAGTGGCGAAGAAGAGGCCATTTTGGACATTATCCGAACAGAGCAAGGTGCCAATATTGACAAAATTTCCAGCAAACTTCCCGACCTCAAAGCAACTCGCATAGCCTCTTTACTGCTCACCATGGAGCTTAAGGGCATCATCGAATGTAAGCCTGGCAAGGTGTACACAACGATATACTGATATCATCAAAATATTTTTTACGTATTACAACGAAAAAATTGTAACTTTGCACCACGGTATTTAAAGATATTTATGACTGATATTTTTGACGATATAAGACCTTACACTGAAGAAGAAGCCCCTGAAAAAATTGCAGAAATTATTGGTAATGAAACATTTATCAATACATTAAAACAATACATTCCGGATTATTCTCCCGAACAGCTTCAGGAAGACGCGCGGCATTTTAACACAATTTATGATTTTCAATATGCCACTTCCCGACGCTATATTGAGAAATTCATCCAATTGTCCACCACCGGAGTCACTTTCAAAGGTTTGGAAAACATCGATAAAAACCAATGTTACGTTTATATCGGTAACCACCGGGACATCACCTTTGATGCGGCCCTTTTGGCAGAATACTTCTTTTTAAATCAATATAACACACCCAAGATTGCTATCGGTGACAATTTGGTGTCAAGCAGATTATTGGCGGAAGTGGGTATGTTGAACAAAATGTTTATCGTGAAACGTTCTGTTTCCATACGAGAAAAAATAACCAACTACCAGCATCTTGCCGCATACATCCACCATGTGCTTTTCAATGAGCACGAATCCGTATGGATTGCGCAACGTGACGGCAGAACCAAAGACGGCTTGGATGTCACCAAACAGGGCTTAGTGAAGATGTTAGCCATGGATGAGCAGCAGCATCCCATGGACTTGTTGAAGAAAATAAACCTCACCCCTGTCACAATCTCATACGAATATGAGCCTTGTGACAAACTGAAAGCCAGAGAATTAGCTCTTTCCGAAGAAGGTCCTTACCATAAAAAAGAAGGGGAAGATTTTGAGAGTATCATTCAAGGCATCATGGGCTATAAAGGAAAAGCGCAATTAACAATAGGAAAGCCTATCATAGAGGAAATCGACAGCATTCCGGAAGAACTTAACCAGAATGACAAAATCTACGAAATCTGCAAAATGGTGGATCAGCAGATTTACCACAACTACAAGCTGTTCCCGAATAATTTCATTGCTTTCGATTTGATAGACCAACATCAAACTTTCGCCGAAAAATACAGTCAGGAAGAGAAAGAAAAATTCATCGCATATCTTGACAAACAAAGCATTGTTGAGGATGTTCCGAAAGAGAAAATGATGCATTACCTGCTGCATATTTATGCCAATCCCGTAACCACAAGTCTAAACATCAAATATCAAGAATAAAAATGGATGCAAACCAACCTCCGGCGCGAATGCGGATATTGATTATCCGCTTTGGTTCAACGAGTGAAATACTATTAACCACTCCCGTTATCCGTGCCATCAGCCAGCAAATTGAAGGAGCTGAAATTCAATTTTTAGTCAACAGAAACAATCAGGATTTTTTCAAGGCCAATCCACGTGTTGCCAAAACGCACGTGTTTCAGGGCGACCTTTCCGCCACCGTTGATGCCTTGAAGGCTGAAGGTTTCGACTATATTGTGGATTTGCAGCATAACCGCCAGTCCAAACGTATTTGCCAACAGCTGAATCTACCCTGTTCATTTCTGAAAACCCATGCTTTCAAGAGGTGGTTTTTTGTGCGTGTCAAAATCAACACTCTACCCCATCAACATCTGGTGGAGCGCTATTTTGAGGCGGTGGAAGCCTTGAATGTGAAAAATGACCATCAAGGTTTGGAATATTATATTCCTGATAATGAACAATTTGACACCGACGACCTGCCCATATTTTTTGAGGATGGCTATGTAATCATAAACCTTGATGCCAAACGCAACACCCAACGTATTCCCACTACCAAAGTGGTGGAAATAGCCAGTATCTTGCACAAACCCGTAATTTTGATTGGAGGCAAAGAAATCAGAGACATCGGCCAGGAAATTGTTTCGCAATTAGGCGATCGCGCCTATAACGCATGCGGGGAATTCAGCTTCAACCAATGTGCCTCTTTAATCCAGCAGAGCGCATGTGTGCTCACGGGAGACTCTCCTTTTATGCACCTTGCCACCGCTTTAGGCAAACCCGTATGCTCTCTCTGGGGTAGCACGGTCCCTGAATTCGGGAAATACCCGTACATGCCTGGCCAACGCTCCATGTTCAGAATGTTTGAGATATGCAATTTGAAATGTCGTCCCTGCTCCAAGACAGGCTTCAAAAAATGTCCCCGCAGACACTTCCGCTGCATGAAAAAAATATCAGCTGTTGAAGTGGCTGAATGGATTAATCAGTTTTAAGCATGAAAAGAATCATTCTTATCATATTCGGTGTTATTTTGTACATCACCGCCCAGGCCCAACAAGGCGACCGACTGGTGGACAGTGTTGGCAATCTGGTATATCAATATAATCGCTCGGCCACCTACCTTGAGCCCGGCAAATGCAAGGTGACCGTGACCATTGTGAACGGATACAGGCAATTGGGCGTATCTTTCCGCCAGGAGGTTTTCAGAAGCATACTGCAATGGCAGGAAACTGTCGGAGGAGACACCACCGAAATGCCCAATATCAAAGTCATTACTGCCAACTTGAAACCCAACGAAACTGTCGCATGGACTTTTATCTATCAAAACAAAAGCACTAAAAAAGACAGGAGCATCGACTTGGAAAAATCATGCTTTATGCTGCTGAACGACGAATACCTGGTGACCAAGAAAGTGCTGCCGGAGACGGTGGTGAAAGTACAGTAACGGTTATACGTTAAAACGGAGAGACATGCACTGCGTGCATTCGTGAAGATGAAGATATTAATCTCCACGAATAAACGCCTTCACGTCTTCACGAAAGTTCACAAATTATTTATTTGTTCGGGCGGTTTCGGCTTCCAGCTCGTCGATTTCCTTCTGCAGTTTGCAGGGCAGGTTCTCCACACAGTGGTGGCATTTCATCTCCAAGGTGTACATACGGCCAATGCAATAGTTGGAATGCTTGCACTCGCTTTTCGTGATGGTTCCCTCTTTGATTTTATTCATAAAATCAGTGTCATTGACCAAAGTACGGGCCATCTGGAAAGCCACAAAACCTTCATTCAACACCTCATCCATATTCTCTTTGGAGCAAACACCACCCACATAAATCAAAGGCATTTTCACCGCTTGTCTGAATCTCTTGGCTCTTTCCAAGAAATACAAATCCTTGTAAGGAACAGTCGGAACCATCAGTCGGCCCACAAATTTGAGACCTAATTTCAGCCACCAGAAACGCCATGGATTCATATAGTAGGCCATGGTTTTCAGTGGCATGGCACCGGCCATCACCACCATGGGGGCCTTGCTCACGAAGCCGGCAGTCAGCACCAATGCGTGAACGCCCAGACGCTCCAATTCCTGCACCACCTTTATGCATTCCTCTTCCTGCATACCCGACTTGAAGCCGTCGTACATATTCACTTTCACCACCACAGCCATATCGTCTTTGGCTTCTTTCATTACCTCTTTCATCACCAGCTGCATGAAACGCATACGGTTTTCGAGAGAGCCACCGAATTTGTCGCGACGGTGGTTGGTATAGGGTGACAGGAACTGGCTGATGAGATAACCATGACCAGCGTGCACCTCAACACAGTCGAAGCCCGCCTCACGAGCCAAGTTCACAGCTTTGCCGAAATCTTTCACCAAGTCATAAATTTCCTGCTCTTTCAGTTTACGGACAAAGGTCGGAGAATACAAATTGAAACCTGTTGAAGCGCCCACGGGCATACATTTGCAGGTATAGAAATGTGTCATATTGCCGCAGTGACCAATCTGAATGGAAGCCTTGGCTCCTTCAGCATGAATGGCATCGGTCAGTTTTTTCAAATCAGGCACAATCTCTTCCCGCATGTACAGCTGGCCATCGAAAGAAACGCCACTACGATTGACTGCCGCGTATGCTATTGTAGTCATCCCGATGCCGCCTTTGGCAACAGCGGTATGGTAGTCGAACAACTCCTGGGTAGGTTTGTTGCCATGGCACATATTTTCAAAAGCTGCCGAACGTATTGATCTGTTTCTCAAGGTCATAGGACCAATCTGACAGGGGGTAAAGATTTGGGATTCCATATTATTATTTTTTAAAAATGAAGTTGCAAAGGTACGGAAAAAAACGCAATAGGCATTAT
>CACXXY010000109.1 GCA_902771655.1 uncultured Bacteroidota bacterium
GTTCCTGCCTACTGGCGTAATTATACCGACAATATGACCTGGCCCGGGGCTTTCATTACCGTGGCCGATATGCTTTATACCCGTTTTGGTGATATTCAGCCTGTTCAAAAACATTACGATGCCATGAAACGCTGGATGCTCCACATGAAGAAATACTACCTCAAAGACGGCATCCTTATCCGCGATACTTATGGCGACTGGTGTGTGCCGCCCGAAAGTCCCGAACTTATCCATACCAAAGACACCAACCGTATGACATGGCCGGCCAATCTATCCACACCTTACTATGTTTACTATGCTGGCAAGATGGCTGAGTTTGCACGCCTGTTAGGGCTTGATGAAGATGTGGCTCTATGGCAGAACGACATCAGTTATGTCACCGCGGCCTATAATGCCAAATATCTTGATGCTTCCACCGGCCGTTATGACCATAACACGGTTACAGCCAATATTTTGCCCCTTGCCTTCGGCATGGTTCCTGACGATAATGAATCAAAGCCCACCTTTCAAATCAACAATTCAACAGATCAACAAATAAACAAATCAACACTAATGAATTTGACGGCCACGTATCTACAGGTGTGGTAGGTATTCAGCAATTGATGCGCACCCTCACCGAGTACGGTCGCGGTGACCTGGCATTGAAGTTGGCCACAAACGACACCTATCCAAGCTGGGGCTATATGGTGCGCAAAGGAGCCACCACCATTTGGGAACTCTGGAATGGTGACACTGGAGATCCCTCGATGAATTCGGGCAACCATGTGATGCTGCTTGGCGACCTTATCATCTGGTATTACGAATATTTGGGCGGCATCCGTGCCCTGGTGCCTGGCTACAGCACTATACAGTTGAAACCCTATCCCATTGAGGGCTTGGACTATGTGAACTGTTCCTATCAGTCGGTCAGCGGCCTTATTGAGAGTAAATGGAAACGCATTAAGTCTAAGGGCAAAAATAATTCCTTTGATCGTTTTGAGTGGGATATCCTTATCCCTGCCAACACCACGGCCGAGGTATGGCTTCCGACTTCTAAGGGCTATGAAAAGCAGCTCTTAGGGAGTGGTAGGCATCATCTGGTTTCAAAGTTGAACAAAGACTAACTGGAAAATTGTATTGCACAGACTGTGAATTGTTGAAATTCATCATGAAATTATTTTAAAACTTAAAAATTATTTTAATTGAATTTCTAATTTATTGATTTTCAATGCTAAAAAATTTTCAGAAAAAATAGAACAACATCTTTTTCTGTTATATCTTTGCAACACTCTTTTTACTTCAACAACCAAGATGAGTCCTCGAAAATAAAGTTTTAAAATTAAACCATAAAATGGAAAAGAAAGATCCTATAGAAGAAGCTCGCAGATATGTGTCTAATGCCAAGGAGACCATTGAGAAAGCCAATTTTGACCCAGAATTGGGGAATTATACTGATAGCAAATATATCAAGACCGCTGGTAACATTCTTTGGAATGGTTGTCTTGTAGCCCTTGATGCGGTTTTGCATGTGCGTAAAGGTAAAGGTCGCCCGTCAGTAGAAAAATATAAGGAAGCTGCAAGCCAGCGAGACCGAAAACTTTTAGCCACCATTGTAAGTGGTTATGACGTTATGCATTTGTCTATGGGCTATGATGGCACAAAGAACAAGAAAGTATGTGATGCGGGTTTTGAAAGTGCCAATGCCATTATAGACCGTTGTGCGATACTTTGCGCAGAGACGGTATGTGCATAACAGTATCCTCTCCTCATATCTCGTTTGAAGGAGTACGACAAAACTATATGCTGATGAACTCCGTTAGGGTTCCATGGATAAGGAAAACAGAAACAACGAGGTAATGGACAAATTTTAAGCTGAAATCTTTGAAAAAGCAGAAATAATCTACGTATTCTGGCGTTCAAAGGTTATGAACAAAAAATGCATTCACTGCGGAAGCCCGATTACCAAGAAAAATGGCATTGTAAACCAGGTTTTTTAGGGCTGAAATCACCTTCCTATCTTTGCCACAAAGCCGCCACCAGGGGCGAGATGTATGTTGAGTGTTGAGAGCAAAGAATTGAGCTTCTCATGTTTGTAATCGCTACCTTTGCGATGGGCGTTGGCACCATCAGTGTAGAGCTCTACGGCTGCCGCTTGGATGCCTAATGAACTGAGGTCAATCTTGAGGTCACGGGCAGTCCAGTTGGTGATGCCGCCAATGTACCAGGTGGAGCCTTTGCGCCGTGCGGTGACGATATATTCTCCCACTTCGCCTTGCAGTACACGTGTCTCATCCCATACAGTTGGTATTCCGGCTACAAAACGTGTATATTCGGGTTCCCGGTCATAGTTGGTCGGGGAGTCGCAGAGCATGTTCAACGGTGATTCCAGTACCACATACAGCGCCAACTGATGGCAGCGTGTTCCTTGGCTCATTGGCTCTGACCAGCAAGGGAAATAGCAATACTTTGCCCCGTTGTGCATAGCCCCCTGTGTATAGTCCATCGGACCGGCAGTTTGGCGGATAAACGGAATTTCCACGTCATATTGTACCTGGTTCCATGAGGAAGGTGCCCACTTGAGCTGCTCCAAACCTGCGACACCCTCGAAATTGAGTACATTGGGGTAGGTGCGGTTCAATCCTGCGGGCTTGAAAGCACCATGAAAGTCTGCTACCAAATGGTATTTGGCACACATTGCTGCGGCGCGATGGTAAAAGTCGGTCACTATTTGGTCGTCGCGGTCCATGAAGTCTATCTTGAAGCCCTTGACGCCCATTTTGCTATAGTGTTGGCACACACGCTCCATGTCGCGGTCGAAAGCATAGTAGCCGGCCCAGAGTATAATGCCAACATTGCGTTCTGCGGCATACTTTACCAACATGGGCAGGTCGATTTCCGGCACCACCTGGAACAAGTCGGCCTGCTTGTTGACAGCCCAGCCCTCGTCAAGAATGACATATTCAATGCCGTAGCGTGAGGCAAAGTCAATGTAATGCTTATAGGTTTCGTTGTTGATGCCTGCCTCAAAATCTACTCCGCCTATATTCCAGCAGTTCCACCAGTCCCATGCCACCTTGCCGGGCTTGATCCAGCTGAGGTCTGTGAGGCGTGAGGGCTCTCCAAGAATGTAGCTCAAGTTGTTCATGGCCAATTCCGCACTGTTGGGAGCGACCATCACAATACGCCATGGGAAGAGTTTCTCTTTGTGCATGTTCTCGGCGATGAACTTTTCCCGTTCTTTGACGATCAATTGCAGATTATTATGGCCGCCTTGTTCCACACGCTTGGGCAGTGGGGCGTTTTCGCCTTGCAAGATGCCAGCTTGACCAGTTCCTTTGAGGTAGAGGCCGGGATAGTCAAGAAGGGTTGACTCGGTGATGCAGATTTTGATGCCGTTGGGACCGTGCACCAGTAGCGGCAGAAAGCATAAACGGCGCGGGTCGAGTTGTGAGAGGGGTAGGGTGGTGTATAGGTTCTCAAAAGAGGAATTGTATTGAGTAGCATGGTTGGTTGAGTCAAAATTGGTGACGTAAGGCACGGTGGCCTGCCAATCACCGGCGAAACGGAACTCTACCGTCTCGTTGGTCACATTCCCAGGTGCTCTTTCCCAGCAGTAACGGTATGCAAGGCCTTCGTTGTATGCTCTGAAAATAATGGTGATACCCTCCTTGAGTTGTATTTTCAGCTCATTGCAGTGGTCGCGCATGGTGGCTTGTCGAGTGAAAGGAGATGAAATGGTTTTGTCAATGGTGGCTCTGCTGACTTTTTTCACTGTCATGGAATTCTTCTTCACGCCATCCTTTGTGTATATATAACTTAATCCCGTAGGAGAAGGCTGATTTAGCGCTTTCCCTTCAGAAAGAATGTCATAGTTCAGCCCAAGTTGTGAAGGATTCATCAGTACTACACCATTATAAACAATGTCGTAGTTTATGCCTTCATTGTTTGCTGCAATATGGCTTATCAGCTTTCCGTCGGGCGAGGTCAATACTAATATTTTGCCATATTTTTTTTGTGCGGCTAATTGGCCAAAAATGACCAGCATAGCAAGGAATAGGAGGATTGTTTTTTTCATAGGCAAATACTAAATGTAGAGATGAGGCGTGTCGCATCTCTACAAAAATTCAATGGTATTTGTTTGATAAAGTTCTATTATGCCATTTCTGCATTTCCAACAGCTGTGTTCTCTGTGCCAGCACCTTCATATTCCGCGCGTATTTTCTCGTAGAATTTGGTGATGGTCATCTGCATGTATGGAACCAGCCACAGGTAGCCGATGAACAGGGTGAGTACGCATAGCAGTGCCCAGCCGATGAAGCTGAGTTCCAGCACGAAAAGTTCCCATTTGTGCCCTTTCATCATCATGCGGCTTGTCCATAGGGTCTCTGATACGGAGAGTTCGGGATGGTCGCGCAGAATAAAAGGAACCATAGCGTATGCAAAGGAGAGGATGATACCAGGAATAATTAGTAAAATGAATCCGGCGAGGACGGCCAGATATACCAGAATAAATGAACCCAGCACATGCCAGAAATTCTTGTAGCCGTAAAACAGATCGCTTGGGTCTGCTGGCAAGTCTTGGCGCGAGGCATGCAGGTGGGCAACGGAGAAGCCCATGCCGAGGGGAATCATAAGAAGAGTCATCAGCACACCGCTACAGGTGCACACAATGTACAAGGTGGAAAGGTTGGTGGCTTGGAGGATGCTTCCATAGCTTGTGAATCCACTGGCGATGCCTGCAAGCAGAAAATAAATAAACGTGATTCCCACAAAGGAACCCCATTTGCCACGCAATGTTGCCAGAGCTTGGTCTTTTAAATCGTTAATTTTACCCATATTTTTGTGTTCTTATTGGTGAATATTATTTTGGGGCAAAGATACAAAAATAATTCAAAATTCAGAATTCAAAATTCAGAATCACTACCCCCGGCCTTTGGCCACCCATTGAAGGCCTAGCCTCCTTCTCGCTCGGCATAATCAAAGCAAGCTTTGTCTCTGCTCTCGCTCCTCCACCGAACCTTATAGAAGAGAATTAAAACTCCCCTCGAGCACGAAGTGCGAGACTCCCCCAAAATAATCCGTACATTTAAAAACTTTCAATTTTCAGTTTTCAGTTTTCAACTTAATTGACCCCTGACCCCTGAATCCTGACCCCTGAAAATTAGCACATTAACTAATTAACCAATATGCAAATAATTTTTCGTATTTTTGCATATTTAAATCACAGACGAAAATATGAGCAATGAAATTCGGGCCGGAGGCTTCAATATCCTGCCGACGGTTGTTAAAAACTTGTTGATAATCAATGGCTTGTTCTTTCTGGCTAAGATAGTTTTGGCCAGCAAGTTTGATCTGGACGCCATTTTTGGCTTGCATTATTTTGCGGCTTCTGACTTCCATGTATGGCAAATCATCACCTACATGTTCATGCATGGTGACTTCGGTCATTTGTTTTTCAACATGTTCGCCCTCTGGATGTTTGGTGCTTCCGTGGAAAACGCATGGGGTGAACGGCGCTTCTTGTGCTATTACCTGATTACGGGTATTGGTGCGGCAATGATTCATTACCTGATTATCTATTTCCAAATTCACTCTTCTTTGGCTTTGATTGACGCTTTTTTGGCAGCCCCTTCTGTTGACACATTCAGCCAGCTGGCCAATGTCGATCGTATCAACCAGGCGGCCATCGCCCAGAATCTACTCTATCTGCAAGCTCATCCGTCGGCAGTGATGGAATTTGTGCCCCAAATGGAGGAGTTCCGTGAGACTTTTCTTAATTCGTTCAATATTATCGGTGCCTCAGGCTCAGTTTTCGGTTTATTGTTGGCCTTCGGTATGATGTATCCCAATGCCGAAATTTATGTTTATTTTCTGCTGCCCATCAAAGCCAAGTGGTTTGTGGTAATCTATGGTGCGCTGGAGTTGCTGTATGGAGTACTTGGTTCCGCTGATGGTGTTGCCCACTTTGCCCACCTGGGTGGTATGCTCTTCGGCTTCTTGCTGATTATGGCGTGGCGACATTATGATGGCAATAATGGTACGGGTGGACATTGGTTCTATCCGGAAGGGAGCAAACGTAAACGAAGGAAAATAAAGTTTGCCACTTCGTACGATGATGACGAGGAAGAAGATGTACGTACTATGAGTGACGAGGATTACAATGCGCGCAAGTTTCAAGAACAACAGCGTATTGATGAAATTCTGGACAAAATTTCCAAGTCGGGCTACGATTCCTTGACCCGTGAGGAAAAGGATATACTTTTCAAAGCTTCAAAAAGATAGTCTGTCATGGCAAAACGAAGACAAAAACAGTCGAAATTAAAGCAAAAGGTGTCACTGGTGGGCAGAATCCTTAAACTGCTCCTGATTGTTGCCAATGTGGCAGTGGCGTTGACCCTGTTTTTGGCATTTGCTTCGGCTTACCTGCCGCCTTCTTTCAGTCTGACTGCCAGCTACTGCGGATTGGCGTTCTTCTATCTCCTGTTGGCTAATGCTGTGTTTGTGGTAGTTTGGCTGATTGTCGATTATCGTTTTTCGTTGATATCTGTCAGCATGATTCTGCTCAATATTAACAATATAGACCGTAGCTACCAGTTACGCCCCACTGAAAAGCCTTCGGTCTGCGCCAGTTGTGTGAAAGTGATGAGCTATAATGCCCGATTGTTTGGCTTGTACGATGAGAAGACCAAAACCATGCGCGATATCAAGAGAAATCAGGTGTATGATCTTTTCAGCAGGGAACGCCCTGAGATATTGTGCGTGCAAGAATACTTCCTCGATGCCAGTGGCAAGCTGAAATTTCCGACCACTGACACTATTATAGACATTCTCCATTTCGATAATGTCAAGCGGAATTGCTATCAGTTTTTCCCGATCAACAGCAAATCAAAGGACTATCACTTCGGATTGGCTATTTTCAGCAGGTACAGAATCTTGCAAGGTGATTATGTGTTCAAGAGCGATACCTCTTCCAATGCCGCTATTTATGTGGATATTAAGTATAAAGGGGATACTTTGAGAATCTATAATGTGCATTTGGCTTCCATGCGCATGGATGCCAATGACTATGCAATGGGCAAAGAAATAGTGTCACATGGAATGGATGATCCAAATCTCGACAAAAAGGCCAAAATTCTGTCGAAAAAAGTGGGTAAGGCCTTTCTGGAACGTCAAGGCCAGGCGGAAACGCTCAGGGCACATATAGATAGCTGTCGTTATCCAGTTATTGTCTGTGGCGATTTCAACGATTCGCCAGTTTCATACGCCTATCATAAAATCGGCCATGGCCTGAAGGATGCTTTCCGCACAAGCGGAGGTGGCAGGGGACACACCTACTGTGGCGATGCCTTCCCCTCTTATC
The DNA here is from genome assembly GCA_902771655.1 of uncultured Bacteroidota bacterium. Lineage (GTDB taxonomy): Bacteria > Bacteroidota > Bacteroidia > Bacteroidales > WCHB1-69 > RUG11690. Next base: position 7,340 of record CACXXY010000109.1, read on the forward strand.
GTATTGACTATATTTTCCATGACAGCCGGTTCAAGAGCTTTGGCTTTACAACCTACGACTCACTTACCGTGTCAGACCATTATCCAATTTGGACCAACATATCTTTATTGAAATGAGAAAGCTGGCTTTTTTCCTGTCTTTGCTTCTGCTGTTTTCCTGTTCCCATAAAAACGATATTAGGATTGAAGGTGAGTTGGAAAACGGGAACGGACGGACATTGCATCTTTCCTTGTTGACCCCTGATGGCTTGCAAAAGCTTGATTCTTCAGTGGT
>CACXXY010000110.1 GCA_902771655.1 uncultured Bacteroidota bacterium
CACTCGCTTTGCTCGTTCGGGGAGTCACTCACTTCGTTCGTTCGAGGAGACGAATATATCGTCTTAACGTCTTACCGAGCGAACGCAGTGAGCGTCTCCACGTCTTCACGTTTCAGTTTACTCCAGAGTTCCCGGAGGTTCGGGTAGGAGTCACGCAGAAGGCCAGCTACATCAGAGGACTTCACCCATCGGGCCTCATCAATATCCTCTTCCGTCTGGGGCACCAATGATTCCGAGGCATCCGCTTTCATCAGGTACCAAGCAGTGGTTTTGCCCACCCATTTACCACCCAACTTGTAGGTATGGAAAGTGTCGGGCAAAGGCTTGGTAATGGACAAACGTTGTAGTCCTGTTTCTTCGCTAACCTCACGCAAAGCCGCTTCTTCTATGGTTTCACCTTCTTCCACTTTGCCTTTGGGAAAATCCCATTTACCACGGCGGTATATCATCAGCACCTCTTCTTGGGCATTCATCACCACACCACCCGCTGCTTTTATCTCACAATAGTTTTCTTCCAATTGCTGATAGAAATCCTCCCCATATTTTCTGATAATGGGAGTTTTCAGGAATCGGAATACCGGCAAGCCCAAGCGGTGTCCCAATTCACAAGCCTCGGCACAGACGAACCATCTATGGTAATTCAGAGCTTCGAAATCCGGCAGTTTTTTCACTCTGATAGGATACAGGTGACAAGATATCGGTTTCTGAAAATCTATCTCACCCTTTTCAAAAGCCCTCTCAATAGCACATTTGGCCACACCATGCTCATCGTAATAAGCGTATGCACAGCGTTCATCACTCAATAAAGGAGTGACGAAAGAACCTTCCATGTCATAATCGAAGGTTCCTTCCTCCTCTACTTTTTGAATGCCCTCTTCGGACATGTATTTTTTGAAGAACGGATAATTATCTTCTATATCTCCAATTTCCTCTGGATCAATAGGCGCTCCAGTATCACCTTCCACACAGCACAAGCCCTTGCACTGCGTCAAATCACAGCAGAACTGACTTTCGAAAAGGTCATCGGAAACCAGGACATTATTGATGATTATCATTTCTTGACAAACTTCTTAACGGTATCATTTGCTCTCACAAAATAGACACCTGTTTGCAAACCTCCTATATTCACCGTAGTATTCCCATCAACGACTTGTTGTGACAATACAGTTTTTCCGCAAACATCCATAATTTCAATTAATTCCGGAATATTGTTCTCATTGAAAATCAAATTCAACACATCACCAGCCGGATTAGGATATATTTGCATGTTTGCAAGCTGTTGTTCCTCAATACCCGTTGAAACACCATTCAAAGCAACAGTCGCGGTATTGGTCTGGTTGGTGATAGTCATTGTTTTAGTGTAAGTGCCGCCAAAAGGTGGAGCAAACACCACATAAACCATACCACCGTTATAAGGAATCGTTGTCTGCAAACCAAAGTCTGACTGATTGTTAGACACCAAGAACGGTTCTTCAACATGGATTGAGATATCATCAACACTTACAAAATCACCTACAATCACATTGACAGTCTTAGCCGTTGAAGTTTCGCCACCTGGAGTAGAGAAATACAAGGCAGCAGGGCTGGTATTCATGGTTGGATTGGCAATTCTGAAACTTGCCGCAATCGTATGGTCCGCCACCACATCCTCAAAAGTGTATATCAACGCTCTTGTTTGAGCGGTGCCGTCAACGATCAGTTCATCAACGGTATAACCTTGATCGGGAGTAAGTGTATATGTCTGATTGCTATGCAAAGGAGCTTGTACCGAGCCAGCTGGGGATATCTGTCCATGTTCACCCGCTGTGGCAGTAATCGTGAAATCCGTTATCGGGGTTCCCGACACAACAATGTCATCCAGAACCATTCCGGATCCATTCATACCCATTGACTCGAATGCGATTTGGTAGTTGGACGACGGATTTGGCAAACTAAGAGTTGCCTGTGTCCACTGTCCTCCCGTATTGCCCGAATATGTCTGCAACAAGGTCCATTCCTCAGATGGCGAAGAACGATAATACACATTCATGGTGTAATAAGCTCCTCCTGCCTGAGCATACCAGAATGAAAGTGTTGGATTCGTCAAAAAAGTAAAATCAAAATTGGGCATAACCAATTTGGTGGTACTATTGCTGACTGTATAAAACATTGCGTTTTTACTACCTGAATGCGCGTTGGCAATAGAACCATTGTTATTACCTGTATGGGTTTGCCAAGCAGTATAATTGTTGACATACTCATGATAGCAATAGAATGGAATATCTTCAGACTCAAATGGTTCCACCCATGGGAAAGTATCCACAGTAACTGTACCTTTGATTAAACGGAACTGTAGGCTGTCGCCCATATTGTTGATATTGACGATACGGAATCCTGTCATAGGCGTTCCATTGCAATAAAATGGGGCCGGATTAGTATATTGACTGAATTCTTTCATATTGTTTCCACCGAAATATGACTGGTTCATATTGCCAAGTTCTGGTTCAGAATACGGTGTCGGACCCGGAACACCATTTTTACGGAACGCATAAATTTCGGGATAGGAGCCCACACTGTAATCTGTTCCATGGTTGCCATTAAAATCTGTATTAACACGATAAATAACGGCGCCTGTGCCATAAACCGTGCCATCAAAGGCGGTTGTCTTATTACGGTATTCTATCACAAGATATTGGTTCGGATGATTGATACGGTCGGGATAAATCTTGTATGCACAATTCGGGGAGGTGGATACAGGATAGATAGTATAAACGCCATTCTCTGCCGCTTCAGGAATTTCCTCAATCCAATGACCATATTTATACTTCATATAAGCGCCCATATTCTGCGGGGGATTAGTGGTACCCTCCATCAGATCCCATTTGCCAGTATATCCGGTGAATCCGCTTGATGAGTACAAGTCTGGCGCACTCAAAGAGTGGAACATCTCATGGCACATGGTGCCAATGTCGAAATAGTAGTCATCCTGTGCCAGAATAAGGTTATAGTCATAAACTCTTTTCCCAAGCATATAGATGGAACGGCCGAAGATTGACCAGCGGTGAGGCCACAACAGTTCGCTCCAGCCTGCCACGCCAGTATTTATAACAAACACCACATTGTCCACATTGCCATCATTATTATAATCCAAGTCCAAATCGATGGGAACCATATTCTTAATGTAGCGAATGGCACTGTCGAGCAAGGTAAACTCTCTTTCCCTGCGTCCGTCAGCATCCGTATAACCAATTGGGTTAGTAGAGGAATATGGCATAAAATAATTTCTCGGATGATTGTCATGATAGGACAAGATCACATCATTAGCGCCAGCCTGAGGAAAGAGATACGACTGGATGGTAAACTGGTTGTAGGTCACATGCTGATAGAAATTCTTCAGCGAGTTAACCGTACTTGCCGAAGTATCATTAAACATTTCATCTACCTGGCTAAACGACTTGGGGAATACGGTATCACCAGCAAGGCTGATAAAGACCACCAAGTTGGTCATCCGCCCATGATTCATAGTGGGACGTGCTGGTGTTCCCGGATTGTTGTCACGTATTTCCCGTGCTCTTTGGACACGTCGTGCCATGATGATTTCATCACTGATACGCGCTCCAGGTGCCAAGGCCGCGACTGTGGCCGGGTCAACCTGTCCTACAATATACCCTGTGGGTTCTACTTGACCATTCAACTCAACCCCGTATGTATAGTATCCGGTCTCAGGGTTCATGATAATGGTATAGCCCGCGGCATCATGATAATAATTGAAAAACTCATCACCACTGACAAAACAATGTATCGTTTGTCCATTAGGCTGGGTGATAGTACATGGCACATTTTTCAATGGCCCTGCCAAAATACTGCTAACCGTCATGACGATTAGCAGTATGGTAGATAGTAATTTTTTCATAGTATTCAAACAAATATTATTGTAATCTCTTGAATTGGCATGTAAAGTGGCGCATCAACTCAGCTTCCCAAGTAATTTCCAGACCACGTTTGATACTGTCACGGCGGTCATAAACATTCTTCAGGGCTGCGGCGATAACGTCCATGTGGTTATTGGTATATACACGTCTTGGAATACAGAGGCGCACGAAGTCATTGCCGCCGAAACGGTTCTGACGAGTTACCGGGTCACGGTCGGCGAGGACATAGCCGATTTCGCAGGCGCGAATACCGGCTTCCAGATACAACTCGCAGGTAAGTGTCTGGGCGGGGAACTCTTCCTTTGGAATCTGGGTGAGCACCTTGTCGGCATCCACGAAGATGGCGTGACCACCGGCAGGACGCTGGTAAGGAATGCCATACTCATCGAGTTTGTTAGCCAAATAGTGAACTTGCTTGATACGTGTCTCAACCATCTCAAATTCAATATTTTCCTTAAGACCGACAGCGAGAGCATCCATATCACGACCGTTCATACCACCGTATGTCAAGAATCCTTCAAACGGGATGCAGAACAACTTGGCGCCTTCATACCAGTCTTTCTTGTTGGTGGCGATGAAACCGCCCATATTTACCAAACCATCTTTCTTGGCACTCATGGTCATGCTGTCGGCATAACTGAACATCTCGAGAGCGATTTCTCTGAGGGTCTTATTTTCATAACCTTTTTCACGGGTCTTGATGAAGTAGCAGTTCTCGATGAAACGGGCACTGTCAACGTTAACTGGCACACCATATTTGTGGCAGAGCTCGCAGGTCTCGCGGATATTCTGCATGCTTACCGGCTGGCCACCGACGGTATTGTTTGTCACGGTGAGGACCATGAATGGCACCTTGCCTGGGTTTTCCTTCAAAACCTTCTCCAATTTCTCAAGGCTGACATTACCTTTGAAAGGAACTTCGAGCTGAGTGTCGTATGCCTCATCAACAGTAACATCGATAGCGAAGGCCTTACGGCTTTCGATATGACCTTTTGTGGTGTCGAAGTGTGCGTTACCAGGGACAACCATACCAGGTTTCACGAGGTAAGAGAACAACACATTCTCAGCTGCACGTCCCTGGTGGGTTGGGATGACATACTCAAAACCTGTGAGTTCTGTAATTGTATCCTTCATGTGGAAGAAAGAACGGGCTCCGCCGTAACTCTCGTCTCCCATCATCATGGCAGCCCACTGGCGGTCGCTCATTGCGCCTGTACCACTATCGGTCAACAGGTCAATGTAAACATAGTCGCTTTTGAGCATAAATACATTCTGATGAGCTTCATTAAGCCATTTCTCACGTTCTTCACGAGTGCTTTTCTTGATGGGTTCAACCATCTTGATTTTCCAAGATTCTGCAAATGGTAATTCCATAATTATAATTTTTTGTTTATTAATATTATTGATTTTGTATCGTCTCCTTCAACATGCCACTCTCATATTTTTGGGTGTAAATCAACCGGCCTTGTTCATCATAGAACTTCCATTCACCCACTTTTTTTCCGTTTTCATATTTGCCGATATAATACAAATAGCCATTATCATGATACACCTTATATTCTCCTTCCTCTTTGCCATTCACATAATGTGCCTCTGTGCATAGATTTCCATTTTTGTGGTAGGCATACCAGTCACCATCGCGCCGGCTTTTGTCCAGATTCCCTTCTATATACTTATAATGCGTACTGTCATAATAATACACTTCGCGGTATTTCTCGTCTGTCAGCTGTCCGTTCTCATCAACCTTGTAGAACGCCACCACTTTTGCCTGATTATCTCCATACATCTCCTCCACTTTTTTCCCGGGAAGGGTGTCATTCCGGTCAATGGTGCCCGCACCAATAGCGTCTTCATTCAACGCTACCGTTTCTATTTCGTTTTTCTGAGAATCCCGGGTTTTGGATTTGTTATGGCATGAAAAAAACGAGAGTGCCAGCGCAAGGCCCAACAACAGAAAAACTACATTTCTCATTTTTTCTTCGATTTGAATGGTTCATTCAAAATATCCAGCAATTCATTGGTGATATCCTTGCTTGGGTCTGCATCCAACAGCTGTCCGCCATACTGGTATGAGAAAATGAAAGAAGCGTTTCTTTCAGCATTGATACGTTTGGTGGCAATGATTACAGAATCCGCTATCTGTTTCAAAGCGGCTGCCTGGCGGGCTTCAAGGTCTCCCATAACACGCTCATAGTCAGCCTTAAGATTTTCACTCTCCTGCATCAGTTGCTGCTGAGCGTTTTCTATCTGAATCTGGGTCAGAACGCCAGACTGATAATTTTGCTGGAACTGGTTATATTTTCTTTCCAACGCTGACTGGCGGTTTTGGAAAACGGCTTCCTGCTTGCTCATTTCAGCCTCGATATCTTTGGTCAGAATATCCACCAACTCGTAATTGGCATTCACACTGTCGATGTTGATGTAAATAATCTCGCCTGAACGGGGTTCGGTACTCACCACATTTTGTGAGGGTGTATGGTGTGTTGTCTTTGGACAACAAAAATACAGAATATACAATACTATCACTGCTACAGCCAGTACACCATCCACTATCCAGCGGCACAAATTGCAATTGCATTTTTTCTTTTTTTCACACGTTTCAGTCGTGTTTTCCTCATTGATTTTTTCGATTTCTTCCATATAAACTGTTTTTTTTATGCGTAGATTGCGATTCCACCGCATGAATTTTGAATTCTGAATTTTGAATTATATTTACGTCACTACCCCGGCTATGCATAGACTGCAGTTCCATCGCAATCATTATTCATTATTAATTGTCAACCATTAATTCTTAGTTTCCAACTTCTGATAAATACTTGATTCTCATGATTCTAACTTCGTCCATGCTGTATTCATCCTCACCTAATTCCTCGAGGGCATCTTGCACGGAATCGGACTGGGCATTGTTGAAATAATCAAGAATATCCTCCTGATGATAGGGGTCTATGACCTCATCGATATAGTAATTTATATCCAATTTCATGCCTGAGGACACAATACTTTCGATTTCAGAGAGCAGTTCGTCCATTTCCATGCCTTTAGCGATAGCGATATCCTCAAACGCGATTTTGCGGTCAATATTTTGGATGATATACACCTTGTTGGCCGATTTGTTCACCACTGTTTTGACGACAAAATCCTGCGGGCGTTCAATTTCATTGTCCTCCACATAATTCTTGATCAGATCCACGAATGGCTTGCCCACACCCGTAATATGAGTCATTTCCTCAATATTGGTCGGGTACTGGATACACATGTCTTCCAATGAAGGATCCTGGAAGATGACGTATGGAGGCAGATTTTCCTTATTTGACAATTCCTTTCTCAGATTTTTCAGCAAGGAGAACAGGGTCTTGTCGAAAGCGTCGCCCTTAGAAGGCATCGGCTCATCCATCATGTCACCATCCTCGTCGGGGTCAACAGCATTTTTCGGTTTGGCCACCATCACAGAATACGGATTGACCAAGTATTTTTCACCCTTCTTTGTGACTTTCAACAAGCCATAGTTTTCTATATCTTTTGCCAGCAGATCCTCGAAGATAGCCACGCGAATCACGTTTGCCCAGAAGTTCTCGTCATAATCCATACCTTCACCGAACTGTTTCAGTTTCTGGTGTTTGAATTTCTCAACGGAAGTTGTTTTTTCACCTCTGATAATGTCGATGATATGGTCTGACTTGAACTGCTGTTTTACCGTTTGCACCACCTCGATAACCAGACAGATCTGGTCGGCGGCGTTCATCTTCGGTCTCGGATGACGACAATTGTCACAATTATTGCAATTTTCCTCTTCAAATTCCTCACCGAAATAATGCAGCAGATGTTTGCGGCGGCAGCTGGTGGACTCGGCATACGATGCGGTCTCTGCCAGCAACTGTTTCACAATTTCCTGTTCCGCCACAGACTTCTTGGTCGAGAATTTCTCAAGTTTATTCAAATCTTTCGGATCATAGAAAGCGATACAGACACCCTCGCCATCATCACGGCCGGCACGGCCTGTCTCCTGATAATATCCCTCAAGGCTCTTGGGCATGTCATAGTGAATCACATAGCGGACATCGGGTTTATCGATACCCATACCGAAAGCGATAGTAGCCACAATCACATCCGCTTTTTCCATCAAGAAAGCATCCTGGTTCTCCACACGGGTATGGGAATCCAAACCTGCATGATACGGCAATGCCTTAATTTGGTTAGCCTGCAGAAATTCTGCCAGCTCCTCCACTTTTTTACGGCTGAGGCAATAAATGATACCTGACTTTCCGTGGTTATTCTTGATAAACTTCACCAATTCCTTGTCCACATCCTTCGTTTTCTCGCGAATTTCATAGTACAGATTCGGACGGTTAAACGACGAGATGAAAACTTCGGCTTTATCCATACCCAGATTTTTCTGGATATCGCTCTGCACCTTAGGAGTAGCGGTAGCTGTCAACGCAATCACTGGCACCTTCTTGCCGATGGTGTCAATAATATTTCTGATACGGCGGTATTCCGGGCGGAAATCATGTCCCCATTCCGAAATACAATGCGCTTCATCAATAGCATAAAAAGAGATATTGATATCTCTGAAAAAGTCAACATTCTCCTCTTTGGTCAAGGATTCCGGTGCCACATACAGTAGTTTGGTCTTGCCCGACAGCAAATCGTCTTTCACCTCCTTTATTTCCTGCTTGGTCAATGATGAATTCAAAAAATGGGCGATGCCGATTTCCGTACCGAAATTCCGGATGGCATCCACCTGATTTTTCATCAGAGCAATCAAAGGAGAAATGACAATAGCCGTACCCTCTTTCATCAAAGCGGGCAATTGGTAGCATAAAGACTTGCCACCACCTGTCGGCATGATCACAAAACAGTCCTTTCCTTTTAATAGAGACTTGATGATTTTAAGCTGATTTCCCTTAAAACTATCAAAGCCGAAAAATTTTTTCAGCATTTTGGAAATCTCTTTATCCGTAATTGCAGCCATTCTGTTGTCTATTTGAGATGTTTTTGTTTGCTATTTTCTATTGAATACGAAATCTTAATTGGAATAACAAAAATAAAAAAAATAATCAAGCAAGCGGAATTTTTCTGCTTTTTTCTTTCATTTTTTATCAACATACTGATTCTCAGTATGATAAATTTTAAAAATAACTATTTTTTCAGAAAATCACGCATAAAAATGCGGATTCCCTTCTCCAAGGGAGTGAAATTTTTCTTATATCCTACCCTCCTCAAACTGTTCAAAGGCAGGTCAATCTTCCTGTATGGAATTTGATTTTTTTCTTTTGACGAAGGAGAAAACACCAATTTTTCCTCCTGCCTCAAAATGGAAAAAAATATTTTAGCCACCGCACTGAACGGACGCGGGTAACCGGCACCCAAATAATAAAAGCCGCTGGCGGGCAGATGATTCATAAACCAAGTGAATACCGTCACCACATCCTTGACAAAGATTCTGTCCATTAAAGGTTCGTTATCATAGGTTTCTGAATTTTCGTAAAAAGGGATAATTATGCGATTTTCCTGTTGCCACTGCCTGAACAACTGGTACACGGAAGAGGCTGCATCACCCATACGTTCTTCATTCGGCCCATAGACTTCGGGCATGGCAAATCCTGCCCACAGCGGCGGTATCACACGTTGCTTGAGTACCCACTGGTCAAATTGCCGCTTCATTTGTTCACATAAAGCCATTTTACCATTCTCCTGGCCCATCCATTCCTGGCCTGTCCAGATCCATTTCGCCTCGGTTGATGCTGCCGCAAAAAGCAAAGGGATGCGGTTCATGGCTGCAAAACTCCACAGACGTTGCGAAAATTCCAGGATGTATTCATGAAAACAGGAAGTATCATCTGGCAAGGCATCAATTTCCGAACCCAAATGGATGATAAAATCGACCGTTGAATGATTTTGCTCCAGCCAATCAAAAAATAAATCACGGGGGATTTTTTCAACAAATTGCAACGTTTGTAGAGACGCACCTTCGCCTTGTAGAGACGTGCCACGGTGCGTTTCTACAGGCATCACTGGGAAATCCTCCACCAGAACCAAATCCGAACGACCTGATTCGTTGAGGTGCTGAACCATGCTGCTACCGACAAATCCGGCAGCACCCGTAACGACTATCATTATGTTGTTATTTAAAACAAAGCAGGGTCTGAAACAGACCCGCTTTTTCGTTTATTTTCTTGCACGAATCATCGCACCCGTCTTGTTCTTGCCCACACGTATCATGTCTAAAATCGGACGGTTGGAGGGGCAGCCGAAGGAGCACGAACCGCATTCAATGCAGTTCATGATGCCGTGCTTTTCACAATCCTCGTAGCGCTGCAAATCAGTCAATACGTGCAGCATGTAAGGCTCCAGTCCCATCGGGCAAGCCTGCACGCACTTGCCGCAACGCAGGCACTCATATACCTCGCCACGCTTGCTTTCCTTTTCAGTCATCAGCAGCAGGCTCGACATACCCTTGACAGTGAATGCATTGAGGTTGGAGATAGCCTTGCCCATCATTGGACCACCGGAGATGATCTTGCCTGTATCTTCGGGAATACCCACTGCATTGAGAATGTCATTGATGCAAGTACCGATACGCACTCTGTAATTCTTCAGATTCTTCACCGATTTGCCGCTCACCGTCGTAAAAGTCTCAATAATCGGTTTGTTCTTCTGCACTGCCTCATAGATGGCGAAAGCGGTAGCAATATTATTGACAATGCAACCCACCTCAATCGGCAGTTTGCCATTGGGAACACTTCTGCCTGTCAATGCCTTGATCAACTGTTTTTCAGCTCCTTGAGGATATTTGGTTTTCAGTTTCACCACTTGGATATCCTTATAGTTGGCCGCCACTTTGGTCAGATGCTCATAAGCATCGGGTTTGTTGGCTTCCACACCAATCAGTGCCACGGGAGCCCCCGAAGCAATCAGCATGGCCTCTATACCGACCATCACCTCATCGGCACGCTCCAACATCATGCGGTAGTCCACCGTAATGTATGGTTCGCACTCGGCAGCGTTAATCAGCAGGTAGTCCACTTTCTTGTCTGGCGGCACCATGTATTTCACATGAGTGGGGAAACATGCACCGCCCAAACCAACGATACCGCAGGCTTTCATGCGGTCGATAATCTCCTGTTTGGTCAGGGTAATGTCTTTTTTCAACTCGGTGGAAGTGTCAATCCCCTCAGCCCATTCGTCACCTTCCACATCAATCACAATGGCATCTTTCTTATAGCCCAGGAAATCGGCCACAGGCTCGATTTTGGCCACCGTTCCCGATACGGGAGAATGAACATTGGCACAAATAAAAGCCTCGGCTTTGCCAATCAGCTGACCCACTTTCACTTTGTCGCCTTTTTGCACCTGAGGCACAGAAGGAGCACCAAGGTGCTGAGTCAGGAAAACGGTAACCTGTTTCGGAATCGGGAACAATTCCACAGGATTGGCTTTGGCTAATTTATTTTCCTCGGGGTGGATACCACCTATTTTAAAAGTCTTCATTCTATAATTATTGATTGTTCTTTTCAGTTTTATTGTTCAGAAACGAGAGTAGTCGGAGTTATTATCCGATTATTCTGCCACTGGTGCAGAATCCGCAGTCTGGGCAGGTTTTTCAGCAGCAGCGGTAGCGGGAGCAGGACTCGATACTGGAGCGGCAGGCTTTTCAGCGGGGGTAGCAGGGACCTCTTTCTTCGGCGGGAAATTCACCGCATGGATGGCACCTGTAGGACATTCTGCCACACATTTACGGCAGCTCTTGCACTTGGTAAAATCGATATAAGCCAG
>CACXXY010000111.1 GCA_902771655.1 uncultured Bacteroidota bacterium
TTTCCACGTTTAATATGATGAATATGACGCTATGAAAAAAATATATACACTTATTCTACTGGTTTGCATGACGATTACGCAAATGATGGGTATTGAGCCGCCCACCTTGCAGTGCATCAACATGAACCACAATGCCACCGACTGTCAGGTCTTCTGGAACCACCCCTCTTTGTATGCGGGAATCGCCACAATAGAAGTATGGGTTAGCGCCACAGCTGCCGGTCCTTTTGTATTAGGCACGACAGTCAATGCCGGTGATACCGTTTGCTCCACGCAATTCAACCTTAACACTGTGCTGGGTCCCAACGTGGAAGATCTGTACTGCTACTTGATTGTCAACCCCGATGCAGCCCATGCGTCCGAGGGCACCGCCCAGTCTGCCACCATGCACAGCATGAAGCTGACGCTGACCGCAACGGGCAACAATCCAGACCAGAACAGCATGGCAATTTTGCAATGGAACAATCCCGAACCTTTTCCCACGACATGCAGCGGCCAGAACTATTCCATCTGGAGACGCCCAAGTAAGCCAAAACACTAACACATACCGCGACACTATCGATGTTTGCGAGGATTACGTCCAGTATTACGTTAGCATCTTCAACTATGCGGCAGATATCAATCCCGCCTGTCAATTCAAGACACGCCCTAAGGGTGACACATTCTCGGATGCCACACCCCCTGCCACCCCAACGCTTGACAGCGTGAGCGTAAATCCCGCCACCCAACAGATAGAGTTAGGCTGGTCACAGAATTCACCGGATGCCATCGGCTGTATCATTTACCACGCCACCAGTGCCGGAGGGCCATGGCCTGCCCTCGATACCGTTATCGGCACACATTGGACCGACACCCACCACCAAAGCAACTCAGTAAATTATTATCGTATCGCGGCCATTGACAGTTGTTTTGGAAGTGCCAGAACCATTGCCGGTAACATGACCACCTACGCACAAAACAACATGATTTTATCCGTGGCCAACATGGATGTCTGCCTCAAAAAAATCAAGTTGCAATGGAATGGCTATGAACACATGACCAATAACGTTGGAGAATATCGCATCTATTATGCGCAAGATAACGGAAACATGCAATATCTGGCAAGCGTCAATGGAAACACCATCATTTACGAATGCAACGGTTTGCCCACCAATCACCAGTACAAGTTCCTTGTTCAGGCAGTAAACACAAATGGACAAATCACCGCCAGCTCAAGTATTTATGCCGTCAACGACTACACCGAAGAAGCCGCCGATGATTTCTGCTACATAAGACATGTGTCTGTTGTCGAAAATCAATATGTTGAAGTAAGCGTATTGACCGATGGGGCAAACACTCCTTTCACGGAATTATACATTTACAGAAGTGAGAACAACACCCAGAATTTCGCCAAAATCGCCACCATCCCCTATCAAAACGGCTCTGCCAATTACAGCTACAACGACCAGGATGTGGACGTCATGAACAAGCTATACTATTACAGAGTCAGCCTGCGAAACGAATGCGGGGCCGAATCCGCCGCCTCAAATATCGCCCACACTATTTTGCTGAAAGGAGAAGGCACCGCCGCACAGGAGAATGCCCTGCAATGGAACAACTACAGCGAATTCAATGGGGGAACATTATCCTATAGCGTCTATCGCAAAGTGGAAACCAGTTCACTATATACCGACGTAGAGGCAGGCCTGCCAGCAACTGAATTAAATGAATATAGTGACAATGTCGCCGAACTTTATGAAATGGGGTCACACTTCCAATATTATGTGGTTGCACAAGAAGGACTCAACGAATACGGTTTTGCCGATGAAAGTGTATCCAACATCATTGAAGTGGAACAATTCCCCAACACCTATATTCCTAACGCCTTCTGTCCTAACAGCAGTTTGGTAGAGAATCAAGTGTTCAAACCCGCCAACTCCTTTATGAGTACGGCAGGATATTGGTTTACCATATATTCGCGACAGGGAGAAATCGTCTTTATCACCAACGACATCACCTTGGGTTGGGATGGCACCGAGCAGAAAAGTGGCAAAGCTGTACCTCCTGGCATGTACATCTACCGCCTCGAATACCTCCGCCCCGACGGCGAAAAGGTTGTGAAAAACGGAACAGTAACCTTGATTTACTAGGTTTCAGGTTTCAGGGGTCAGTGATCAGGGGTCAGTGATCAGGGGTCAGTGATTAGAATATAGGGATTATAACTGTCAACTGTCAATTGTCAACTGTCAATTCGTCAGGCAAGCGTCCAGGGCCTTGGTTATGGCTTCTTTGTCCATGTGTTGGCCGATGAAAACGAGTTTCTGCATTCTGTCACCATAATCCTCATCCCAATCACGGCGCAAGCCGGGCTCCCGTTCCATGGTTTCCTCTAACTCTTCGGGAGTCATTGTGGCAAACCACAAGCCTACATCTTTCAATGACAATTGTTCACCCGCTTGTTCAAACAAATAGCAGCGGTCATATTCATCCTTGAAATAGCAGATACCTTTGGCACGGATAATGCTCTTAGGCAAATGAGCGACAAACTCGTCAAAACGCCCTAAATTGAACGGACGGCGGCGGTAATACACGAAAGTCCCGATACCGTATTCCTCAGCCTCTCCCTCGTCATGATGGTGATGATGATGGTGATGGCCATGTTCTTCATGATGATGCCCATGCTCCTCTTCGTCATCTTCGTCATAATGGTGATGTTCATGATCATCGTCATCATCATGGTGATGTTCGTGGTGGTGTTCTTCACCATGATGGTGGTCTTCGTGATCTTCATCTTCCTCATCATCATGGTAAGTTTCGATTTCATGAATCCAAGTGGCGGAAGTGGCCACTTTCTCAAAATCGAACATATTGGTATTCAGTATTTTATCCAAATCAACATCACCATAATCACACTCAATGATTTGGGCTTGAGGCTGCAAGGCTATCACTATCTCTTTCAAGCGATTCAGCTCAGAGCGGGATATTTCGGAGGCTTTGTTCAACAATACTATATTACAAAATTCAATTTGTTGAATCACCAGATTTTCAATATCATCTTCTTCAATATGCTTACGCAGCAAACTGTCACCGCAGGCAAACTCGCTTTGCATACGCAGAGCATCCACCACAGTAACCACACAATCCAAACGTGGCACACCATCCTTGGTGTAAGGGCCACCCATTGATGGAATGGAACAGATAGTCTGGGCAATCGGATCGGGTTCGCAGATGCCGCTGGCCTCGATGACAATATAGTCGAAACGTTTCAGGCTGATGATTTCCGTGATTTGCTTCACCAAATCCATCTTCAGGGTGCAACAGATGCAGCCATTCTGCAGCGCTACCAAGCTATCGTCATTTTGTCCCACAATACCGCCTTTCTGTATCAGGTCAGCATCGATATTAACCTCGCCGATGTCATTGACAATAACGGCGAATTTAATGCCACGACGGTTGGAGAGAATTCGGTTTACCAAGGTTGTTTTACCACTGCCGAGGTAACCAGTCAGCAGTAATACAGGAGTTTGCGTATTCATAGTCTTCAAATTTTCAGGAGTGCAAAGATAGTAAAAAAGTCTGTTTGTTTTATTGCCAATTTATCACTACCTTTGCCGTTGCTAAAATTTCAATCAATCAATTACACAAACAACTGATTGTCAGATTATTAATTTTCAATTTTCAACTTTCAACTTTCAACTTTTCATGGCATTTATTTCGACAAAAAATCTGAAAGGAGACATTTTCGGAGGCATCACGGCGGGTATTGTGGCTCTGCCGTTGGCATTGGCATTTGGTATTCAAGCCTTTGGCGGCATTGACGATCCCGCTGCCAGTTCTATGGGAGCTTTGGCGGGTCTGATTGGCGCCACCCTTTTGGGCTTCTTCGCCTCGTTGTTTGGTGGCACCCATTCACAAATCAGCGGTCCCACTGGACCCATGACGGTAATTACCGCCGCCCTCATCAGCGGCGTTTGGGCTTCACAACAGTCCATGAGCGCAGTGCTCATCAGTATGTCGCTGGCAGGACTCTTCTGTGGTCTCTTCCAGATTGTTTTCGGCATTATCAAGTTAGGAAAATACGTGCGCTACATCCCCTACCCTGTGTTGTCGGGCTTCATGAGCGGTATCGGTGTCATCATCATCTTGCAGCAGATTTACCCGCTGATAGGACTGAAATCGCCCGTGCTTGTAGTGGATATGATTACCCAGTTGCCCGAACGCATAGCCGGTGGCATCTCTCTTGCCGCCTTGTTCTTAGGTTTAGGCACAATTGCCATCATTTACCTGTTTCCACTGATTACCAAGAAAATCCCTTCCACATTGGTGGCACTTTTGGTGATGACCATTGTTGCCCTGTTCTGCAACATGGATGAGAAGTTGCTTATCGGCAGCATTCCCGCAGGTTTTCCCATGCCCTTCTTCGCCAAAGAAGGCATTTCATTAAGCGGACTCAACTGGGGCGAGATACTCAAAGCCTCCATCATTCCCGGTCTCACTCTGGCAGGTTTGGGTTCCATCGACACACTGCTCACCTCTGTGGTGGCTGACAACATCACCAAGACGCATCATAACAGCAATCGCGAACTAGTAGGCCAAGGTATCGGCAATATGATCAGCGGCTTGTTCTGCGGCATTGCAGGTGCTGGCGCTACCATGCGTACTGTTGTCAACGTAAAGAGCGGTGGCCGTAGCCAAATCAGCGGTATGGTACACTCCCTGCTGTTATTGGCTGTCCTCTTGGGTTTAGGCCGTTTTGTACGCTATGTGCCGTTGTCAGTGTTGGCAGGCATTCTGATCACTGTCGGCTGGGGCATCATCGATTTCAAAGGCTTCAAAGACCTGCTCAAGATACCGAGAGCCGATGCTGTCGTGCTCATCATTGTGTTCCTGCTCACCGTTTTCGTTGACCTGCTTACCGCTGTCGGCATTGGCATGGTGATTGCCTGCGTGCTCTTCATGAAACGCGCCAGCGACCTGGTGGAAGGCGGCTACAGCTCCAGCGAAATGACCAACTTCGACAAGGAAAGCCCTTGGAGTGACGAAGGCGGCATTCCTGACGAAATGCGCCACAAAATCTATATCCAGCGACTGAATGGTCCCATTTTCTTCGGTACCATCACCAAATTCCAAAATGTGATGAACGATGTGCCGGAGGATGCCAAAATCGTCATTATCCGTATGCGACTGGTCAGTTTTATGGACCAGTCTGGCTTGTATGCCATGGAGACTGCCATTAAAGACTTACAGGACCGTGGTGTGATGGTGCTGATGACCATCATCCAACCCCAGCCCATGTACATGCTGAAGACCATGAACCTGATTCCTGACCTCGTGCCTGAGGACCATACCTTCAAGACATTCGAGGACTGCACGGAATTTCTAAAAAAACTGTAGAACCGGATATACGGATATACGGGTATGCGGTGATGCGGTGATACGGTAAGAAGGGACATAATGCATTTTATGCTTGAGGAGAAACGTTCACCATTACATGGCGAAAGAAGTAAGAATTCTTGAACGACACAGATGAAACGATATTTGTACATAGTCTTCGGACTGATAGCCGTAGGTTTAGGAGCAATGGGTGTTGTTATTCCAGGTCTTCCGACGACTCCATTTCTACTGTTGGCATCCTGGCTTTTCTATCGTAGTTCGCCACGCTTACAGCAATGGTTACTAAACTCTTGGTTAGGCAAATACATCCGCGATTACCATCGGCTTGGCGGCATGACTTTTGCCCAGAAAGCCGGTGCCGTGGGCATCATGACCTTCATGGTGTTGCTCTCCGCTTTCGCCTTTATTCCCAAGGGCTCCATAGCCCGCGTCATTGTTCCGCTTGTAGGCCTCGTGGGTGATTTGGTGGTCATTTTCGCTGTACCTAATGCTAAAAAAGAAAGGCCTTCCTCCGACACACCTGATGTAAACCATTAATCGTAGATTGTTGGCCATCTTTGCAAAAACAATAAGAGGATAGGACATCATAAAAAATACGTTTAACTTTATAAGTTCAATTTAGAAAGTTATAGGGACAACTATTATCTGCACGCATATAATTCAAGAATTTCACCTAACTTTCCTCTATATTTTTCGGATGCGCTACGTGCGTCCCACAAAAATTTTATATGTCCGTGTATAATTCGAGGATTTTATGTAAATTTGCATGTTTAAACTCTAAAAATAATACACATGATTATCGATAAATTATACGAGCGAGTGGCCAAGAATGGTCATGTTTGTGTCGGCTTGGATACCGACTATTCCTACCTTCCCGAAACTTTTGCTGCCCAATTTTCATCCAAGGGAGAAGCAGTTTTTCAATATAACAAAGCCTTGATTGATGCCACCTTGGATGTGGCGGCCTGCTATAAAGTGCAAATCGCCTACTACGAGGCCATGGGCTTGGAAGGCATGGAGTGCTACCGCAAAACCTTGGCCTACCTGCGCGAAAAAGACGCCATCATCATTGCCGACATCAAGCGCGGCGACATCGCCAAGACAGCCGAAATGTACGCCAAAGGACACTTTACCGGCGATTTCGAAGCCGATTTCATCACCGTAAGTCCCTACATGGGCTTGGACAGCATTTCTCCCTATCTTCCTTATATTCAAAATAACAACAAAGGACTATTCGTGCTAATCAGAACCTCTAACGAGGGTGCCAAAGACATTGAATATATTGAGGCCACTGATGGTCGCCACGTGTATAATATTGTGGGAGAGAAAATTAACGAGTTAGGAAAAACATACAAAGGAGCCTGTGGTTTCTCCGCCATCGGAGGTGTGATGGGTTGCACCCATGCCGATGAAGCCGCTGAAGTGCGTCGCCAGTTAGACAGCACCTTCTTCCTGATTCCCGGCTATGGTGCCCAAGGCGGCAAGGCTGAGGACATAGCCCTGTACCTGAAAGACGGCAACGGCGGTGTGGTCAACGCTTCCCGCTCCATTTTGCTGGCCTACCGCAAAGTGGAAAATGGTGCCGAGAACTTCGCCGAATGCTCCCGCAAAGAAGCCATCAGAATGAGAGACGACATCCGCAGAGCGATAGCTGGAAATTGAAAACGGAAAGTTGAAAATTCAGAATCACTACCCCGGCCTTCGGCCACCCCTTCTTCAAGAAGGGGAATATAAAACTCCCCTTGAGCACGTGGTGCGAAACTCCCCTTCATGCGAAGCATGACTCCCCTTGAGCGAAGCAAAACTCCCCCCTATCCCCTATTTCCTAACCCCTAAAACCTAATAACTAATGCAGTACACCAAACAAACCATAATCACCAACAAACGACTGATAGGAGACATTTTCCTTCTCCAGGTCAGTCGCCCCGAAGGAGAAGTAAAACCCGGACAGTTCTTCATGCTCAAGGCATGGGATGAGGAACTGAGCCTCATGCGCCCCATCAGTGTCTATCGCAACGACGAGGACAGTCTGTCGTTCATGTACCGTGTGGCAGGCAAGGGCACCCAATGGCTGAGCCAGCTCAAA
>CACXXY010000112.1 GCA_902771655.1 uncultured Bacteroidota bacterium
ATGATGGGCAAGGTGACGAATGGCAAGCAGGGACCGCTCGACATGATTATCGACCGTCGCCACTACAAAGGCTTCAGTGCCGTATATGGACAGCAATTCGGCCACACTGGCCAGATTATCGGCTGCGCCAGCCCCGACACCGACGCCTACGAGGCACGCCAGAACATCAAATACAACAGCAAGGAGTTCCTCGAAATTGTCTCCGAAGTCTTCGCCGAATGGATTCCCAACCTCCGCGAGGTGGGCTTCCTGGCTGTCTGGGCAGGACGTTACACCGAACCGCGTTATGTGGTCGATCCCGAAGTCGGTTTGCTCACCGGTCTCCGTGGCCACGGCTTCATGCTCGGCCAGTACCTCTCCAAGCTCTATGTGGACAAATACCTCGGTCGTGAGGTGCCCAGCTATATGGAACAGCTCAAAATCGGTGGCCCCGGCCTCAGCGAGAACGCATTCAAATAACATAAAAGGCGACTGCGTCCCGCAGTCGCCTTTTATCCTCAGAGACACACGGTCGCGCGTCTCAAATAGCGACTGCGGGACGCAGTCGCCTACACGTAACAAAGGCTGCCGAATGGCAGCTTTTTTTTATTTGAAAACCAAAGCAAATACTGTCGAATGTTTGTCACTCTGCACCAAGTTCAACATGCCGTTGTGGTGAATCATGATTTGTCGCGACAGACTGAGGCCAATGCCACTGCCATTGGTTTTGGTTGTGTAAAAAGGCACAAAAATTTCCTCTCTTTTCTGCTGGGGAACAGGCTTCCCGTTGTTGATGACACTGATGACCGTCTGATCCTCGGCATTGAGGTCTGCAACGATACGAATCTTAGTGGCTTCTGCTTGTATAGCGTTTTTAATCAGATTGTTGAAAACCTGCATCAGCTGTCCTTCATCGGCATAAATCAACAAATCAACCGTCCTTATCTCATAATCAATCGTAACATCCTGCTCTAAAGTTTTGCCCTGATGGAGTTGTATCACCCTGTTTATCAATTCATCCACCGCAATGGTTTTCCTCACAGGCGGTGCCATCCGGGTAAAACTGTGATAGGACTCCACAAAGCGTATCAGCTCTTTGGAAGAGGCGGAAATCGTCTCCAAACCTGCTTGCGTGTCCAGACTGCTGTCTTTGGAAAGTGCGTCACTCAACGAGGCTATCGGAGTGATGGTATTCATGATTTCATGAGTCATCACCCTGAATAATTTGCTCCAGGATACAGATTCATTCTGCACAGACTGCTTTTCTATAATACTACGGAAACGGTTGAGCGCCCGGTTCAATACCGTGTTGCCGCGGAAACGGAAATTCTGCTCCCCATCCTCCAGCGCATCCATCATGTAGTTGACCTTGTTACTGTCTTTCCGACGAACCACAAGAGCTGTGATGAGCACCGACAGAGCACAAACTGCTATCAGAATCAAAAGCCATATCCAAGTGCTCATATTCCGTATTTTTTCAGTCTGCCATATAAAGTTGGCCGACTGATATTCAATGCTTTAGCCACCAAAGTAAGATTCCCACCATATTTCTTCATGGCTTGTCGGATAATACGCTCCTCCGCATCCTGCAGACTCTCGGAAGGGTTGGCAGATTCCGTGATATCCCTCAGGTGCTGTGCGTCAATTTGCAAGTCTGCCGCCTGAATATATTCCTTTTCGGAAAGAATGACGGCTTTCTCGAGACAATTCTGCAACTCGCGAATATTTCCCTTCCAATAACAACGCTGTAACAGAGACAACGCCTCCGAGTAAAGACCCTTCACCTGACGATGGTACTTCGCAGCGAATTTCAGGATGAAAAGGGTTGACAAAGCTTCGATTTCATCCAGACGCTCCCGCAAAGGAGGAAGATGCAAAGCCACCGTATTGATGCGGTAATACAAATCCTCACGAAACTTCCCTTCGCGAACCATCTGGGGAAGGTCTTTGTTGGTGGCGCATATCAAACGGATGTCGATAGGAACGGCCTTCGTGTCACCCACCTTGGTGATACTGCGGTTTTGCAGTACCCGCAGCAGTTTCGCTTGCAGATTCAAAGGAATATTGCCAATCTCGTCTAAGAAGAGTGTGGTGCCGTTAGCCTGTTCGAACTTGCCGGCATGGTCGGCCCGGGCATCTGTGAAAGCCCCTCTGACATGACCAAAAAGCTCGCTTTCGAACAGTGTTTCTGTGAGTGAACCAATATCAACACTGACCATGTCTTTGCCCGACCGGGCAGAAAGGCGGTGAATTTCATTAGCCAACACATCCTTGCCCGTTCCGTTCTCACCAGTAATCAGAACAGAAGCCTCCGTCGGGGCGATCTTCTCCACCATACGGCGCACCTCGTTGATAGCCGGACTGTTTCCCCACAACATAGACATTTCTTGTGCAGGTGTTTTAGCTTGAAACTCTGACTTATATTTCCGGCAGGCCGCTTCCAAAACGCCCAGCAATTTGTCATTCTCCCAAGGCTTGACGATAAAATCGAAAGCACCTCGTTTCATGCCCTCCACAGCCAAAGCGATGTCAGCGTAAGCTGTGAAGAGCACCACCTCGGTATCCGCAAAGCTGCGCTTCAGTTCCGAAAGCCAGAACAATCCCTCATTGCCAGTGTTGATATCCGCCTCGAAATTCATATCCAGCAGCACCACATCAGGTTTAAAGCTGTTCATCTTGCTCATCAGCTCTTTGGGCGAGGAGATAGTTTCAACATCAGAAAATTGCGCTGGCAGAAGTAGCTTCAGCGTGGAGCGGATGCCCGCATTGTCGTCAACGACTAATATTTTGGCTTTGAGTTTGGACATAAATCTCTATTTACATATTCAGTATTTCCACCATCTCAGCAGGAGTTACCACAAAGGGCTTCTGAGGGAAATGTTTAATATTACCCGTAACCAGATAAGCATCTTCTTTGCTCATAGCTACCTCATAAAACACAATATCTTTTGGATCTGGGAAAAACTCCTCAAAAGCTTTAGTTCTTTCCACTTTCAATCCAGACAATTTAACATGGTTTATGACCAAATCAATATCCGACCTTTGAAAATGAAATTTGTCTCGTGATAACACCTCTTCATATTCATTAAGAATTTCATCATTATATACGGGTGTTATCTTTCCCCGCAATGTTTCCCTTAAGACAATGGTAGGATTCGAATTGATATTATCGGAAATAAACGCAGATACAATAACATTAGTGTCAAGGACTGCATGAATTTTATTTTTCCCCATAGCGTACCTCCTTGATGATTTCATTTATCTCATCGAGAGAAAGATCCTGAACGCCCGCAGCGGCAGCGTCCTTCCTCATCCTATCAAAAGCAAGCATAGCCTTTTTCCTGCTTTCTTCTATGGAATCAGTCCTAATCTCAAACGGAATCCTGCGTTCGCGAACCACAGCATTCATGAAAATGGTAAAAGCGGAAGTGACACTTAAGCCGAACTCATTGCATAAGTTGTCAAATTTTTGTTTCAAATTACTGTCTACTCTGATTGACATTGTTGTTTGTGACATATTGCTTTACATTTAATGGATTTGTAATGCAAAAATACATAAAATTTCAATACAATGTACAGCAAATTTCATTTTTTGTAGAGACACAGAATTTTGCGTCTCTACCAGAACATCCTATTCTTTCTTCAGCGCCTCCGCAGGGTTCGTCTTCGCGGCGCGGAGCACTTGCGACAGGACGGCCAGCAGCGAGAATGCCAGCACGATGAGCACCGCCGCTACAAAAAGCCATCCGTAACTGTCGATGCGATAGACGAACTGCTCCAGATAGCGGCTGGCAGCAAACGCAGCCAGCGGGATACCCACACAGCAAGCAATACACACCAGTAGCATATATTGCCGCACGTTGCACCATACCTCACCCTCCATCTCGGCACCAAACACTTTGCGGATAGCTATCTGCTTGGTCTGCTCGCCACTGAAATAGGCACTCATGGCAAAGAGCCCCAACAAAGAGAGGATGACCGCCAGCGAGGTGAAAATCTCAATCAAACGCATAGA
Source organism: uncultured Bacteroidota bacterium (assembly GCA_902771655.1). Taxonomy (GTDB): domain Bacteria; phylum Bacteroidota; class Bacteroidia; order Bacteroidales; family WCHB1-69; genus RUG11690. Next base: position 3,995 of record CACXXY010000112.1, read on the forward strand.
GTTACGTTCCGATTTCATCACATTCGACATGAGTTCATCCAAATAAAAACTCATAGAGGGTTCTGTGTACACCTTCTGTGTGGCCTCAACATATTTACGGTATTCATCGTCAATGACTTTGCGAGCAGTCTTGTGGTCTTCGGTGGTTTGAATAAGCAGGTCGTAAGATGTTAATGAAGCCATCGTATTGGGATCGATAACCACAAAAATACTGTTGCTCATCAGGTCATGAGCATGTACAGGTACATCCTCATATTCACCGACAATGCGTCCATTGTCCAGCTTGAAAGAACTTGTCAAATATTTGGTCATCCATTGCGTGGAATCGTTTGCATCGATGGTTTTGGTCATGCTGCTGCTCAACCATACATCACCCGGCATTGTTTGGGAATATGGCTGTTTTGTATGCAATTGCAGCAATCGGAAATAAGCGGTGTCACCCATCATATTCCCAAATTCAATTTCATCAGTATCATCTTCAGGCATGGTAATCACACCACTCCATCCAATAAATCCCGGCACTCCTGCACCCAGGGCAACGGTACGCAGGCATGGTTGCTGTCGCAACTGCTCGGCCAAATTGAATAAGTCAGCTTTATCATCAAAGTCGGCTTGCAACACATAGAGGTCTTTCGTGTTGCTATTCATCGGCCTCTGCATTAGATGGTGCATCTGCCGCTCCATCACCAGCACCATTGCTACCAATGCCACAGCCAAAGTGCTTTGCAGCACGATAAAGATGCGGCTCAATACCATGCGGCTATGTCTGCGAAAACGGCCATTCACCACATCAATAGGCTCTGTATTGCTACTCACAACAGCAGGAATGACACCTGCCGCCAGTCCTGTAACGATGATGGCAGCCAGATAGAGCAGCAAGCTGCGAAGATTCCACCGAAGGGAGAGCGGAACACTCTGGTTGGGGTCTTGCAGAAGCAACCGGTTCATCATGGGTTCCAGCGCTTCAGTTACCAGCAGTGCCAATATGAAACTTACAGCGGTGAAGATTATACTTTCACCGAGTTGTCTCAGCATTATACCTGAGCGGTTCTCGCCCAACAATCGCCGTGTGGCCATCTCTTTAGCCCGCCGTCCACCCAATGCCAACGCCAAGTTAATGTAGTTGAACAAAGCGCTTGCCAACAACAGGAATACAACCAAAGTCAGCGAAGTCCGCATAGAACGACTGGCAGCTACAGTAAAACATGGCGTAGCCCCTTCGTCGTATATCTCAGACAGAGACCGAAGTATATAATTTCTCTCGCCCAAGACTGCATAGTTTTCCTTGAATAGTTTTTCCAACTTAGCTGCAAGTTCTTCGCGGTCTGTACCTTCTGACACTCGGAAAAGAATCAGATAGTTACCGAATGTCATATACTTAGCCATTGCACTTTTTTGCCGTATAGGGTCGTCCATAGCGTTGCACACTACATCTGTGGGCATCATCATGGAGTGGTCGAAATCGGCCAATACACCGCAAACCGTATATTCTTCGTCACTCATGCGTAACGTCTTTCCGACGGGACTACTTCCATCCGGACACATCGTCCTGGCGAACCTGCGGCTTACGAAGACCTGTTTTTGACCCTTGAACGCATCCACACTACCTTCCTCTATTTCATAATAGGGGAAGATGTCGAAGAACTCTACATCCACTGTGGTAAGGCTAATCTGTTGCTTGACACCGTTGTATTCAACCTTTGCCTTATCACTAAAGCGAATGCGGGTTGATGCCTCAACCTCAGGTATTTTCATATCCAGCTCTTCCTTGTCCCAATAAGAAGATAAATAAAGGAAATCGGCTATGCCCATACTGTATATGCGTTCTCCGTCGGGATTCTCTTTGACGATGGCCCGTTGCTGCAACACATAGCTACCAATCAAGATGACAAACGCCAACGACAGCGCCAGCCCCACCGCCTCAATAGCGGTGTAAAGTTTATTACGGGATAGGAATTTGAGGTATGATTTCATTGTCTCTTTTGTTTGTGCCAATTTAAAGGAACGGAGTGCATTCCGTCCCTATGAACTTACTTGCAATACAACTTTTACTATTACCATACTGTTTCTTTTTTATACTGGTGTAATGCACCACACCATTAATCTTTCAATCCTTTAGGAATAAGAATGACTCATTGTCATTCACTTCTCAGCGATTTCACTGGGTTCACCGTGGCGGCGCGCAAACTCCGCAATGTCACCACCGCGACTGTGACTGCGAGCACGGCCAGCAACGCCAAGGCAAAGACCCACCAATGCAAGGGCATGCGATAGGCAAAGCCTTCCAGATAACGGTGCATAATGACGATGCTGATGGGGACTGCAACCGCGAAGCAGGCCAGCACAATTTTCACGAAACGGGCGTTGAACATTGCCAGTATCTCTCCTTCGGTAGCACCGTTGACCCTTCGGATGCCAATTTCCTTGCGACGGTGTTCCGTCTCGAACATCACCAATCCGAACACGCCCATCAGTGAGATAACGATAGCCAGCACGGTGAACAAGGTGACGAGTTTCGAGAGGTTCTGCTCTTTTTTGTATTGGTTCTCAATGGATTGGGAAAAGGGCCACACCTCGTATGACATTCCATCGCCCATTGTAGGGTCAAGATCGTTAAGCATTTGCGTGATGCGTTCCATCAAAGCGGGAACATCTACGCCAGCCTCTGTACGGATGAACAACCTCATGCAAATATGCCACGGATCTTTACCATAAACATAGAATGCAAACGGTTCTATGCCTTGTCGCAACGAGGCGAAGTTGAAATCCTCACAGAAACCGGCTATTTCTGCGACTTGGCTATCATGGCCTCCAATCTGGTCTTCAAGAGTGATTTGGTATTTGTCTTTTGCGGTTTTATTGAAAATATACACGCCATTAGACTGCTCGTCAACTGCGGCGAAATCACGACCTTCGATGATGTCAATACCCATAAAGCGCAGGAAGTTCCACGAAACAGGATAGACCTGCCAACCGGCATCTTCGCCACGCACTTTTCTACCCCAACTCATGCGGGAATCTTGGATGAAGGGACCGTCACCCCAAGCGACATCCTTTATGGCA
>CACXXY010000113.1 GCA_902771655.1 uncultured Bacteroidota bacterium
TAATTCTGTAGGTCAACTTGTGAATGTCTATTCATTACAGGATGGCACCAATACCATTAACTGCAAAGATTGGCCCGCCGCCATGTATTATCTCTCCATCTATACAAGCAACGGCGAGAAAATCAGCCGGAAAATAGTGAAGGTTAATTAGCAAATTAGTTAATTAGCAAATTAGCAAATTAGCAAATTGGTAAATTGGTAAATTAGTAAATTAGTAAATTAGTTAATGTGTTAACTATCAATGTGCTAATGTGCCAATTGTTTGGGGGTAGTAAAGTGGTTAGGGGTTAGTGGAGTTTCGTTGCACTCAAGGGAAATTAGGCTTTACCTAAGTGGAGTCTTTGAACTTTGAATTCTGAATTCTGAATTTTGAACCCACCCAAAAAACTATTAATTATTAATTGTGCATTGTGCATTGTCAACTCTTGTCCCCTATCTTGCATCCCACAGTGGCAAAAAACAGGATATAGGCATAGCACACAAACAGCAGGGTGTAGGCAATGTGCGGATTCACGGCATCGGCAATCTTGCCGTAAATCAGCGGCATGACGGCGCCACCAACGATGGCCATCACCATCAGTGCGGAGGCAAAATGGCCAATGGCCAAATGGCGGGCCACATGATGGCGTGTGCGAAACTCAGGCAGATAATGGCAATAATGGAGAAAATTCCGGAGGTGCACAACGCCACAACTACCAATGCGATAGACAAAAATAATTGGATAATCAGAGCCTTGCGTTGAGATACGACTTTCGGTACGAAAAGGATACCACAGAGATAACCCACTAACAGCGCAATCAATGCGTAAACTCCGAAATAGTGGGAAACTTTTGTGGAAATGCCGTAATAGTCGCCGTAGGGTATCAGTGTGTCGATGGCGATAACTTCGGCACCCACATAGAAGAAAATGGCTAAAATGCCGAGCCATAAATACGGGAAACTGAAAATACTCGCTTTTTTGCCGTCAATTTTTTTCTCTTCCTCCACGATGTCTGGTAAGTGGGCGGTTTTGATGAAAAGTACCAATGCGATCAGTACGGCGGTCATGATGAGGTATGGGATGATGACTCCGTTAGAGAGTTGTTGTAACATGGCTTCTTTCTCGGGACCTGGAGTCATCTCCTTGATGCTTTCAAAAAGATGTTCCTTGCCGCTGAACAGGGCGTTGTAGAGCACCAGAATGCCAATCATACCTGCCAGCTTGTTGCAGATTCCCATAATGCTCATACGGCGGGCTGCCGATTCAATCGGGCCGATAACGGTGACGTATGGATTGCTGGCAGTTTGCAAAAGCGACAAGCCGCTGCCTTGCAGGAAGAGCCCCAACAAAAACATGGGGTAGCTGCGCATCTGCGCGCCAGGGATGAACATCATGCAGCCGATGGCCATGACGACCAAGCCCAAAGCCATTCCGTTGCTGTAGCCCGTCTTCTTCAACACAAGTGACGAAGGAATGGACATTACAAAATAGGCAATGTAAAAAGCGAAGGTCACCAAATAGCCTTGTACTTGGGTGGTGAGCTCGCATGAGGTTCTCATGTACGGAATAAGAATGTTGTTCAGCCAGGTGACGAAACCGAATACGAAAAACAACGAACCGATAACGAACATGCTGAAAGTAAGATTTTTTGTGTTTTGCATCGTTGTAAATTTTGATATGCAAAATTAATCAAAAATCTTAAAACTCATACGGAAAACTTATATTTCTCTGATTCCTGATTCCTGATCTACGGCAGCATATCCGCTGGTTTCGTCTCGTAATCCGGAAAGTCAATGGAAGAAATGGTATCAACAAGAATTTCCAATGGCCGACCATAATAAGTGGGTTGGGGCTTGGTCTGGGCTGGAACTTGAACTTGTGTTTGTGTTTGAGTCGGAACTTGAACTTGTTCGGGAGTCTGGGTGTTGGTTGTTGTAGCAACAGCTATTGTTGGAGAGACTGTCTCAGCAGTGTTTTCAAGAGTGTTGTCAGCTTCTGCTATTTCTGTAAATTCAACAGTATCAATATTTTGATTGGTAGTCTGATTTTCTGATACTTGCTCTTGTGCAATGATGTTGTTGTCCGTTTCGGGCTTATTGTTTGAGGGTAAAGTGAAAAATAAAACACTGCCGGTGATTACAGCGGCTACACTGCCCACAAGGGCTATTTTTGCTCCGGTACTCATCATTGGCATGCCACTCTGCTTTTTGAAAGCCTTCCATGCCTGAGGCTTGTACTCGTAGCTCTTGCTGTTGATTTTGTCCTTTATCTCTTGGTCAAACTGATTCATGTTTACTTCGTGTTGGTTAGCTTCGCTGTTGGTTAGCTCCGTGTTGGTTAGCTTCGCTGTTGATGACTTTATGTTGTTGAGTAACTATTAATTATTAATTGTTAATTGTTAATTCTTAATTTCTGACCCCTGACCCCTAATCACTAATCACTAACCTCTTTTATCGCTTCCTTCAGTTTTGTTCTGGCGAAGTTGAGGTGCCAGTGCGAAGTTCCTTCCTTGATATTCAACAGTTTGGCAATTTCCGCATGGGGCATGTCCTCAAACACGTAAAGGTTGAAGACGGTGCGGCTCATCTGCGGCAATTGCTGTATCAGCTGCATCAGTTCATCGGTGGACAGCTTCGACAGGGCCTCGTTTTCGTCATGATGTTGCAGAACGTCATCGGTCACATCGTCATAGTTGACTGTTTCAGTAGAGTGGCGGTACTTGCGCAAGTAGTCGAGTGCCGCATTGACCATGATGGTCTTCATCCACGCTTCGAAGGAGCCGGAGGCCTGGTAAGTTCCCAATGCCGAGAAAATCTTCATAAACCCCTCATTCACCATGTCCTGCGCATCCTCATAACAGTGTGCGTAACGCATGCAAACCGTGAACAGCGACCCGTAATAAGTCTTGAAAAGCTTGTGCATGGCTCTTCGCTGGCCTTTTTTACAGTCTTCAATCAACTGCAAAAGTTCATCACGGGATTGCTTGTTCATTATCTATAACGTAAAGTCAATTTAAAATCTTTGGTCTTCGAATTATTTTTTTGTTTTTTTACCCTATATGGTTTCCATTGCAGATGAATGCACAATGCTCAATTCACAATTCACAATTCACAATTCACAATGCTCAATTCATAATCCAACCCCCATTAATCATTATTCATTATTCATTGTTAATTCCATCTCTCTGCATCCTGCATTTCCACTACATTCTGACCCCTGTAACCTGGTTAGTACATATTGTCGCGGAAGTCTTTCTTCAGGTCGAGTTTCACATCGTGTAATGCGGCGGCTTTGATGTTGATGGTGAAACTCCATCCTTTACGATAGCCGAAAGGTATCCAGTTGAAACGCATCTCCCAGCAGTGCAGGTCTCTGTATATGTCAATGGAAGTGTAGGACATTTCTTTTTGCACAAAATCATAACCAGTCGTGAAGCCTACCTTCCATTTTCTGGTGATGTTGAATTCTCCAATGATATTTAGCGTCTGAACGAATTTGTGGGTATAGGGTTTCTCCACCACATTGCCACGATAAGTGTTGATATAGTATCCGTAATTGTCGTTGGCAGTGTATGCGAATGTGTAGTTGATGGTCAGCGACCAGGGATTGTTGAAGTCGGGGCGGGTGTTGGGCATGCCTAAGAGGTTCTGGTCCATAATGGATTCGTTGTTCTTGTTCTGTTCTGTCTTGTTCTTGTCATCTTTCTGCTTCCCTTTAAATAAATCCCTGTTGATGACCAAGTTCAGGCCCACATTGATGTTGGCATTGGAGAAACGCAAGAGCTTTTTGTTGACCTTCAACTCGGTTTGGTTGACTCTTTTCCCGTCTTTGATGATATAAGGGTCAAATGCCAGGCTAAAGGTGATATTGAGTTGCCTCCAGATGGTGCTTCGGCCTGAAATGCGCAAGGGTTGCCAACGCAAAGAGTCAGCGGCGAAGTCGTAACCCATGGAGATGGCTAAGTTGTCGAAAATGGCGATTTTCTTGGTCCCGGTAATAGTGTCTTTTCTTGACCGGACTTTGATTTCTATGTTGTTGTTGAGCGTCAGCTGGGCCAGGGCTCTGGTCTGGCCGCTGGCACCGCCATAGATGGAGTTGCTGAAATAAGAATAGTTGACATATTCACCAGTCACAGTGTTGAAGTATTCTCCGAATGATTTTTTGTTGAAATTAGGACTATAACTGAAGCTTAAATTCGGTGTGACGACATGACGAATGGCCTTGAGACCGCCTTTCTTGAACTGGTACATGAAGTATATCTTGGTGGTCAATTCAGTGCTGATGCTGAGGTCGTGCAGGGCATAAAAACCGCGCTTGAAAACATTGTCAACTATTGGTTCTCCCAGTGTATCGGTATGGAAAAAACGCTCGTAGCGTTGCAGGTACCACCTCTCGGTAAAGTTGATGTTGGTGTTCCAGTTGACTAATTTCGCGATTTTGATAGGGATTGTAATGGGTATATTGTGGCGTATCCCGACACCGATTTTGTCCCAGGTCTCAGTTTTAAAGAACAGGGTATCAAAGGTGTTGATTTGGGAACACATTTCCGAAGACCATTTCATGGAGATGTTGTCATACCACTTCAAAGCACCAGCCTTGTTTTTCTTGCGGAAAGGATAGAACTGGATGACTGACATGTTGATGGAGGGCAATTTAAGGTCAACCATGCGGGTGTTGGTGTTCTGAGAGTATGAAATGGTGGCGTCGAAGTAAAAAATACCTTTGGCACTGGTGGAGAAGTTGATGGAGGATGAATATTGGTTGGACAGGTAGTCGTTGATGCTGGACAGCGTGTGCTTGTTGTAGCCGCTACTCACAATGTCAACATGGGCATTGAAACGGGTGTATGGATGGGATTTTATGTCTTGCTTGTGGTCCCAATAAATCTTGAAGTCGTTGGTATGGTAATAGGTGGAGTCTATCAGCTTCTCACCGAGATATTTCTGACCATATTCAGCCCTGATTTTACCGGCACATTTGTATCGGAACACATAATTGGACTCGGCTTTGATGGCCCAGCTGCCGCGAGTGTATATGTCACCGGCCAGCAAAAGATCGAAGTTGTCGCTTATACCGAAATAGTAACCAATGTTTTGCAAATAAAAACCTAAACTCTGTGTCTCACCGAAAGTGGGCATGACCAAGCCGGAATGACGTCCTTTCTCCAAAGGAAAATAACCGAAAGGAATGGCTATGGGGGTGGGTATATCTACAAAACTGACGTATGCTGGACCCATGATAATCTTGTCATTAGGCAAAACCTTCGCTTTGGTGAAGGAAATTTCAAAGTGCGGATGATCCAGCTCGCAGGTGGTATATTTGCCCTTCTTGATATACGTGGTGTTGTCTTCCAGTTTCTTGATCTGCTCTCCGTGAATGTACCCTTCCCCCTCCTCGGTAATCACATGGGTGATTTTACCTTTCTTGGTCTCAAAGTTGTACTTGATTTCCTGTGCCCTGAATACCCCGTCGCCTTGTTTCAGCACGGGACTGCCTACAACTTTTCCGCTTTCATCAATGGCCCCACTGGCATATAACTCGTTGTTGGCAAAGTCAATCTCAATGTAATAGGCATACAAACTCATGTCCTCATATAGCACGTATGCCTCGTTAAACAGATAGGCCACCTTGTTCTTGATACTGAAATGTATGGAGTCTTTGGCATCGTATGTGACTGTGTGCTCCAATCCGTTTTTGGAGATTTTTTTGCCGCTTCGAATGCTGTCGGTGGATAAACTGTCGGCGGAAAGTGTGTCGCTTGCCGTATTTGCCAATTGCTGAGAAATTGTATCTGATTTCAAACTGATACGTATGGTATCACCTCCGCCATTCGCGGACTGCGCATATACACAATTGTTTATTATGCTGATTATTAGCATAATGCTACAGCATAACAAATATGAAAAATTGATTGTGTATAATTTTTTATACAATTCCTGTTTCGTTTAGTCTTATTATATATATTTGCTTTTTAAAAATGTACAAAAATAGTCAAATATTTTGAGTTATGAACATAAAAAAATGGTTTTTATTGCTTTTGTGCTTAACTTTTTTTAACGCTGTATCTTTTGGACAGACACAAGAAAAGAAATTTAAGCTGGTTATAGATGCTGGTCACGGTGGTGAAGACCCTGGTTGCAAGGGGAGAAAATCGATGGAAAAGAATGTGACACTGAATGTTGCGTTGAAATTGGGCAAGCTGATCAGTGATAACTTCGATGATGTACAGGTGATTTATACCCGAAAGACCGATGTGTTTGTCGAGGTGTATAAACGTGCGGTCATCGCCAATAACAATCATGCCGACTTGTTTATCTCTTTGCATTGTAATGCGGCGGAAAACAGAAGCGCGCATGGTGTCGAGACTTGGGTGATGGGTTTGGCAAAATCGGATGCCAATATGGAAGTGGCCAAAAAGGAAAATGCGGCCATCTTGAAAGAAAAGAATTTTGAGAACAATTATGAGGGCTTTAATCCGAATTCACCAGAAGCCAATGTGATTTTCTCGTTGCATACATCGGCTTATATGAGCCATTCCATTATGCTGGCCGACAAGGTGCAGAAGAATTTGGTGCGAAACACCCATCTGGTGGACAGAACTGTGAAACAGGCCGGCTTCTGGGTGCTGTACAAAGTGGCCATGCCTAGTATTCTTGTTGAGTTGGGTTTCTTGAGTAATGCTACGGAAGAGGAATACATGATTAAACCTACTTCGCAGGATATTATGGCTGTGTCTATCTACAACGCTTTTGTGGAATACAGAAACGCACTGGATGGCGGCAGCAGAAAAACCTTGCCGCTGCCGAAAGTTACGGAAACCAAAGATGTGGCCTCTGCTGATAGCAGGACTGTCGATACAGAAGTGGCTCCAGAACCAGCACAGAAAAAGGCTGTGGTCGATGACGCCGTGGCTTCTGAATCTTCACAATCCAAGCCTGTGGAAAATGATAAAGTCGCCACAGAAAATGCACAGGCCAAACCAAAGGTTGATGACGCTGTGGCTTCTGAGCCTACCGTGGCAAAGGCAGAGGATACTCCAAAAACTTTCGTGAATATAGAGAAAATTTCAACCAAAGAAAAGGAGACTGTTTCTCCAGAACCACAAAAAATCAACACCACAGAAACCGCTAAATCGGAAAACGAGGCGGCAAAACCACAAGCCCGCATTCGCTTCCGTGTGCAAATCGCCGCTACCCCCGAGAATATTGCTATTACAGATAGCCGCTTCAGTATGGTGAAAGATGTACGCAAGTTCCATGAAGGAAAGTTCTGGAAATACACCTGTGGCAACACTACCACTCTGGAAGAGGCGCAAACCCTCTTAAAAAGCGTTAAAACCTATTTCCCTGATGCCTTTGTCATCGCCTTCGACGGCGAAACCAAAATCCCCGTCAGCGAAGCGGTGAACAGGATGAAGAATTAACAGTTAACAATTAATAATTAATAGTTAATAGTTAATAGTTGTTGATATTTCCCCATTTATCATCAATTATCACGATAATGAATGGCCAGATGAATTTTACCCATTTTGCATAAGGGATTCTTGCAACGCCAAGAACACCGATCAGCACTCCGGATGTGGGCGTAATCATGTTGGTAATGCCGTCGCCGAACTGGAAGGCTAACACCGTGAGCGCGGCCTTTGCTGAACCCGACGGGATGAAGACGTTGAGCACCGTCTGGATGGCATACATGGCACCCACAGCACCTTCTTTACCAGTGTCTGTCATAGCTTGCGAAATGCCATGCAAGATGGTATCAATGATTTTACCGTCTTCCAAAATGATGATGATGCCACCAGCCATGCCGACTACTAAGGCGGCCACCATAATATCCTTGCATCCATCGAGGAAAAGTCGGATGATTTTGTCGAATTTTAAGCTGAATGCTGCACCTGTTGCAATTCCCATGGCGAAGAACAGTCCGGCAATCTCCATGACATACCAGCTGTAGCCTAAAACACCGGTAACCAGGCAGATAATGGTGTAAAGCAGGATGGTGAGGATGAAGTTATGTACGGATTTCCAGGCACCGAAGAAACCAATGAGCAGGTAGGTCCCGGCAATAATGGGCCATAGCACAATGTTATACTGGCCATTGCCGATGCTGATGTCGGTGCGGGGGAAACGAATGGCGCAGAATACCATTACAGCCCCAATCAAAGCATAAACTACCCAAGTGGCAAGGGTGGAGGGACGGCTTTCCACAGCCGTTTCCTCTACTTGCTTGTCGCGCCAAAACGCATCTATCTCGTAGGTGATGGATTTGGTGGGATTTTTCTTGATATAAGCGGCATAAAGCAGGGTGAAGATGATGGCAATCAGAGTGAAGACACACCAGCAAATGAAGCGGTATTCGATGCCGGAGAAGGGTGCCAATCCCGACAAGCCCTGGGCAATGCCAATGGTGAAGGGGTTGAGCATGGCACCTGCAAAACCTACATGGGCGGCCACATAGCACATCAGCACGCCGGTAATGGAGTCGTAGCCCATGGAAATGGCCAAGGGCACAAAAATGACAATAAAGGCTATGGTCTCCTCACTCATGCCGAAGACAGATCCGAAAAGGCTGAACATCAAGATGATAAGTATCATGATGAGGTTGTTAACCCCTAATTTGCCAAGGATTTTGTTTTGCTGTAACTTTTGTGTCTTTTTCAGAAAGGAGAAAATGCCTACATTGATAGCATTGGTCTCGTTCATGATCCAAAAGCCGCCACCAATCATCAGAATAAAGACAATAATATTGGCGGTGCGCTCGAAGCCCTTGAAAAAGGCGGTGAAAATCTGCCATGTTTGGGGCTGGTTGTCAACATTGTGGTAGGAGTCGGAAACCACCACGTTGCGCTCGCTGCCATCCACGGTAACGGTTTGCCGGTTGAATTCGCCGCCCGGAATGATCCAGGTCATCACGGCGCATAAAACAATGATGGAGAAGACGATAGTGAAAGTGTGGGGAATTTTCATGAGTTGAAAGTTGTTTAATGTGCTAATTATTATAGTGGATAGGGGTTGATGAATAGGGATTAGTCTTGAATTTTGAGTTGGAAATTATAATTCCCCTTCTTCTAGAAGGGGTGGCCGAAGGCCGGGGTAGTGAATGTGTGATTATACGGGTTGTTGAGGATGTGTGAAAGCTCGGATACTATCCTTGAAGTTCGTGTTTTGCGAACCGGGAATAAGCATGGGTTCACCCAAGAAGTGGGGCTTTTTGTGGGTTGTCACATCTAAAACAGCTTTGACCTT
>CACXXY010000114.1 GCA_902771655.1 uncultured Bacteroidota bacterium
AGGTAGGTTACCGCATCCTCATCCACATTGCCATCGAAATACTGCTCATAACTCACAAAATCCACTCCAATGCCATGGTTCCAGTAACACATGCTGGTCACTCCGTCGAAACGGAAACCATCAAAATGAAAGTTTTCTAACCAATACTTGAGATTCGACAGCAACAAAGTGATGGTTTCCTGCTTGCCATAATCGAAACAGCGGGAATCCCATACTGGATGTTTGCCCCGCTCACCGCCGTGGAAATACAAAGTTTCAGAGCCATCGAAGCGACCGAGACCTTCCTTCTCATTGGTAACGGCATGGGAATGAACCACATCCAAAATCACAGAAATACCCATACCATGTGCTGTATCAATCAATTCCATCAATTCCTCAGGCGTGCCAAAGCGAAAAGATGGGGCAAACAAGTTGGACACCTGATAGCCAAAAGAACCATAATACGGATGTTCTTGGATGGCCATCAGTTGTATCGTATTGTAACCCAACTCTTTGATTCTGGGCAACACATATTCCTTGAACTCCCAATAAGTGGAAACTTTCTCTTCTTCGGACGACATGCCCACATGGGCCTCATAAATCAGCGGATTTTCAGGTTTCTTCGGAGAAGGATGCTTGAACTGATACGGTTTTTCAGGTTCCCACACCTGAGCAGAGAAAATCTTAGTGGTATCATCTTGCACCACACGGGTCACACATGAGGGCAAACGTTCATCAGCGCCATCCTGCCACACCATCCACAGCTTGTACAACATGCCATGTTTCAGAAAACTCTCCGGCAATTCAATCTCCCAATCGCCATTGCCGATAGGATGCAGGGCGTATTGGGGCTGCACCTGCCAATAAGAAAAATCCCCCATCAAGAAAATCTGCTTGGCATTGGGCGCTTTCTCTCTAAAGACCCAGGTGTTCTTTTCGCTTTTATGCAGACCGTAATACAAATGATGGTTGGCAACATCTTTCAGCTGGCGTTGACCATCAGTAAAAACAAGCATACGCAACACCGCCTTTTGATGGCGACGGAACAAGTTTTGCTTGTAAGGTTTCAGCCAGGGGTCTATCTTTACCAAATCGGGAGTTTCCATATCAGCATAACTATTACTATATTCAAAGTTATATCAATTCTTCCTTCAGCGTGAGTTATAGGATTTTACACTTCATTTTTCAATCGTTCCTTCATCAGCATGAGCTGTAAGGCACAACATCTAAAGTTGTATAATCTTTCTTCAGATATTTGAAATAGGCGCAAACGGCAATCATGGCGGCATTGTCGGTGGTCAGGTCGATGGTGGGCAGTATCAAATTGCGATGGTAACGGTCGGCAATCTGCTGCATAGCAGTTCGTAAACCCTTGTTAGCCGACACACCACCCGCCAGCACCAAATCCTTACAATCGTATTGCTTCAGTGCTTGCACCACCTTATTGGTCAACGACTTGATAATGGCATACTGCATCGAAGCGGCTAAATCTTTTTGATTTTTCTGGATAAAATCAGGATCTTTTTTCAGCTCATCTCTTACAAAATAGAGGAAAGAAGTTTTCAGGCCGCTGAAACTGTAATCCAAGCCTGGCAGATGGGCAATGGAAAACTGAAAACGCTTGGGGTCTCCCTCTGCTGCCAAGCGGTCAATCACCGGACCTCCGGGGTATGGCAGGCCCATGATTTTCGCCGCTTTGTCGAACGCCTCGCCTGCGGCATCGTCGATAGTTACACCCAAACGTTCCATTTCGAAGTAGTCATTGACCTTCAGCAACATGGTATGACCGCCCGAAACCGTCAGGCACAGGAAGGGGAAATGCGGTTTGGCGGAATCATCATCACTCTTGTTCAGAAAATTCGCCAAAACGTGTGCCTGTAAGTGATTTACCTCAATCAGTGGCACATCCAGACTATAGGCCATAGCTTTGGCAAAAGAGCTTCCCACCAGCAAAGAACCGAGCAAACCGGGACCATTTGTAAAACCTATCGCAGATATTTGATTTTTGTTTATTTTTGCACGGTGAAGTGCGGTGTCCACAACAGGGATGATATTTTGCTGATGAGCACGGGATGCCAGCTCGGGAACAACGCCCCCATATTCGGCGTGAACTTTCTGACTGGCAATGACATTGGAGAGGATGGTAGTATCGGCAATGACGGCAGCTGAAGTGTCATCGCAGGAGGATTCGATACCAAGAATATAGGCTGACATAAACGTTCAATTTTGAAAGGCAAAATTATAAAAAAAATCGGAAAAGTGCTACTATGGATCATCGGTATTTTTATTGCCCTTGATTTCTTGATAGTTGGACTGTTTTTTGTGCCGCCCATTCAAAATTATGTCATCTCAAAAGTCACAGGCTTCATTTCCAATAAATGGGGAGCGGAAATTGGTGTCAGCAGGATTTATGTCACCCCCACCCTGCGCTTGGCCGCCGACGATTTTGTCATCAAAGACTTGCACAACCAACCTATGATTTATGTCAAGCATGTTAAAGGTAGATTCAACACACTGAAGACCAACCCCTTGACACTTTCATTCCATAGCGTTACCGCCACAGAGGCGGATGTAACTTTGGTCACCTACGAAGGAGATACCATCGTCAACATTTCCGCATGGGCAAAGAAAATTTCCAAACCCAAAAAGAATCCCAAAGACTTCATCCTGCGAATCGACAATATCCGTCTCATCAACTCCCGTTTCTCCATTGCCAACCAGAACAAACAACAAAAGACGCCCTATATTGAGGGGCAAGAGATGGATCCAGGCTTCTTCGAGATGAGGCATATAGACTTCAAAGCCAACAAGTTCCAAGTCTTTAACGATGATATTTCCGCCAAAATCAAGCACATCAGCTACGACCAGTATTTCGGCTTTCATCTCATAAAAGGCTCCGGAGATTTCGAAATCACCAACAACTTGCTGCGTTTCGACGACTGCAAACTTCAGACAGAGAACAGCAACTTGGACCTCGATTTGCGCTTCGACTACAACATCTGGGGAAATCTTGGCGACTTTCTCGACAGCGTAAATATCACAGCCACAGTACGTCCTTCCGACTTTTGTCTGACCGATGCCGCCTGTTATGCCGCTGCCATCCGTGGCATGGACAATTGTCTGCACTTCCAGGGCCTGGTTAACGGCTGTGTCAACGACCTGAGGCTGATAGATTTCGACTGCCACTACAACAACAGCACCTATTTCAATGGGGATTTTGCCTTAAAGGATATTACAGATTTCAAACATGCCGTATGGAATATGAATTTCAACGACTCCTACATCAACATGAAGGAATTAGCGGAATTCAAACTCCCTGATGGCAAAGAGCTTCCATTGCCGGCCATCGTCAAACGTATAGGTTACGCTAAACTGAAGGGAAGTCTTACCGGCTATGTGCCTGCCATCGACGCCAAAATGAACATCCAGACCGGAATCGGAAATATCAAGACAGACATTTCCTCCAAAGACATCGGAGAACAAGTGACATTTGGCGGCAGCTTGAACGCCAACAATCTCAACTTGGGCAAGCTACTCAACAACAGCAAATATTTAGGACTGACAAATCTCACCATGGACATAGACGGTATCAGTGATGACCCGATGGACAAACCAGAGTTCATTTCCACACTTGCCACCAACGTACGTAGCAGAATTTCCCGTTTCGACCTCATCGGCTACCCCATTTCCGACATACGCCTCGATGGTCAGTATAAAAACAAGACCTGCAAAGCCACATTATGCTCCAATGACCCCAGAATCAACCTCAACCTTGATGGTTCCGCCGACTTCTCCCTGTTGGAGCCTAACATCCAGGCCAACTTGGGACTGCACAGCATCAAACTAAGTGAAGTGGCCAGTTACCACACACCCATTGACAGCGCCACTGCAAAAGGCCTTGACAAACTTATTCTTTTTGCACAGAAAAACCATAATGTTGAAATTTCCCTCGATACTTTGATATACAACTCCACAGGATCAAAATTGGACAATCTGAACGGCTTTGTCGGCATTGACGGATTGATGATATTCAATGAAAGACATCCGTTTTATAGCGACAGAATCCGCTTCACCGCCATTAATACCCCAGCAGGATTACACAAATACATCCTTTCCTCCGACATTGTCAACGCTTCCCTGAACACCAACTATGAATACAAGGATATAAAGGATTCACTATTCAATTTTGCTTATCGGTACATTCCTAACATTCTTCCCCAAAGGGAGATTAGCAAGAACAAACAATTAGTCAACTCAAATCAAGAAGACAAACACTTCAATTTCTCGTTCGAGACTTTCAACACCGAACCCTTGCTATATATCTTCTTACCAGAACTTTACATAGCAGAGCACAGCAGCATCGAATTGAATTTGGACGACATTGCGCAACAAGACCATATCAACATCCAGATTCCCAAGGCAACATTCAAAGACCGCTTCAATATCAACAACTTTCACCTGACCTCAAACACAGCTGCCAACCACCACATGATTATAGATGTCACCAGTGACTCTATCTCATTGGCCAATAAGAAAGGTGCCACTTTGTCTTTGCATCAAATTGGACTCAAAGCCGACATGTTCCAGTCTTTTATCGACTATCAGCTGTCATGGAAAGACATTTCGGACGAAAACAGACCTCTTTCTCACATCAAGGGAAGCTTTGATGCAAGTGACAAGAGCAGTATGGTAGCGCGATTTACCGATTCGCAAATCTTGTTGAACGAATATAATTTCAAATTCAACAACCGCAATGCCATTACCATTCAAAAACAACGCATTCTGATAGACAATCTGGTTCTCAGCGACAATGAAAGCAGCATTTCGGCCAATGGGGTATATTCCAAACTGCCCGACGACAAACTGACAATAGCTGTCAACAATTTTGACATCGGCATTGTCAACAACTTCCTTCGCGGTATCAGTTTCGACGGCATGTTGTCCGCCAATGCAGACATTACCATGCGTGACGACAACCGCGTCATCATGGGTAAACTTATGGCATCAGATTTCACACTGAACAACACACAATTAGGCAATGTCTTTCTGACTGCCGGTATAGGAGAAGGTGGCTCATTAGGTTTCTCCGGTGGTATTTTCAAGCGCGACGAGCCTATCTCTTCCACTATCATCAATGAATACACTATTAAAAATTATCAGACCGAAAACAACAAATTAGCCAATATCAACGGCTACTACCTCAGTCATATCAAACGTTTTGTGGCCAAGGCCAATGTCGGTAGTCTCGACCTCGGCTTTTTGCAGCCTTTCCTGTCGTCCTTCAGCAATCAAGTCTCTGGCACAGCCTCCGGAGAACTCAGTTTCATTGCGAGTGCCGATTCCTCTTATATCTCCGGCAAAGCGCATGTCAACCGGATGACCATGGGCATCACACCTTTAGGAACCACATATTACATTGACAATCAAGACATTTTATTCAACAGCAAAGGTATTGTTTTCGACAATATCACTTTAACAGACAAAGACAAAAATTCTGCCACCATGAATGGTCATATCTATCATAATTTATTCAAAGACATGAAGATAGGCCTTGACATCAACACTAATAGAATCATGGCACTAAACCTGCCCCGCAACAATAACAGCAGTTTCTATGGTACCGGCTATGTGTCAGGTGGTGTAAAGATTGAAGGTGACGACAAACAATTGTCTTTTAGCGGCGACAACCTCACCACCCTAAAAGGAAGCTCCATTTACTTCCCCATCACCTCCTCCCAGTCTGTATCCGAAAATTCCAACATTCGTTTCAAGACTGTTATCCAGGATTCCGTAGTAGTAATGTCCTCTACTGAAGAAAAGACACAAATGAACTTCGATTTCGTTTTCAATGTCACCCCAGATGCTGATGTCCAAGTGGATGTGATGGCTATTGGAGGCACCATGAGAGCTAATACCACAGGACGACTGCACTTATTGTACAATGATATTATTGGGGTGAATATCTACGGAGACCTGGAAATCGACAACGGGGATTTCCTGCTTTCGTTGGAAAACATTGTCAACTCCAAACTCAAGCTTGTACCTGGTGGAAAAGTATATTTTGACGGGCCCGTAGCCGACTTTGATGTCAATGTAAGTGCTTTTTACACAGCACGCGCGTCACTGTCGAATATAATGTCCTATGGCGAAGAAAACATCGGCACCACCCGAACACCTGTCAATGCATACATTCACCTGAATGGACAGCTCATGAAGTACCCCTCTATTGACTTTTCTTTTGAGCTGCCCAATGCCGACCATGAAATGAACAGGGCCGTATTCATGGCCATAGATACATCCAATCCCCAGAATCGCTCCAAACAATTCTTCATTTTCCTCTTAACCAACCAGTTCATGCCTGACGACGCTTCCAACGAACAAATCACAAGTTCCGTTGAAAGTGGTGGTGTCGGCATTTTGACAAATCTTGTCAACAATTTCCTGTCACGTCAGATGAAACATGGCGGCATTGGCATCGTATATAAAAACAAGACACAGCAGTCGGCCGCCGAATATGGACTGAACGCCAATGTGCAGTTCCTGAACGACCGTATGATTTTCGAGACCAACATTGGCTATTATGATAACAACTCCGCCAATGGCGGGAAAGCCAGCATAGAGAATTTTTACGGTGACTTCAGTTTGGAATACCTGATTACCGCAAAGGGCAACTGGCGTGTAAAAGTATATAACTTCAACGACCAATATGCTTTGGAAGCCTACAGGCGAATTCCGGGAGTTGGACTCGCATTGATGTACAAGCAGGAATTCAACAACAAAAACGATTTTTCCGAAGCATTTAAAGACGCTAAAATAGATATCAAGAAAAAAGAAAAACAAAAAAAGAACAAAAAGAAAGATTAAGCCATAATGAAGTCCGACCTAACCCATGTTTTC
>CACXXY010000115.1 GCA_902771655.1 uncultured Bacteroidota bacterium
TTCTGCCGTCTATGAAATTATCGAATGGTTGGCCTCCCTCTCTAACCCTACAGATACCGAGGCTTTCTTGGGCACTCAAGGCTATATTTGGGACACCCAGTCCGATATGTTTTGCTGCCTCATCGGATCTGTGTGTGCTGTGGTTGTGATGCTTGTCGTCAAACGCCTCTCATTCGCGGCGGGCAAATGATGTGCTCCGGCGCAAACGACACACGCGCCGCGACCAAACAATGAAATAACGGCCACATCTATTGACATGGAATCCCTGACGGGATTCGGTGACATGTGCATCAATCTTCTCCAGGGCGTCCTTCCATTCCCAGGGCGTTGCCCTGGGCTACCAAGCCCTGCAGACCTACGGCCTGCATATGTCAACATAGCCTATTGTCAGCTATTCGCAAGCAATGCCGGCATAAGGAGCGGACGCGATGAATCGCGTCCCTACAGGATATAAAGGCAAGCATCACACCATGTTGCTGTATGCGTAGGCCATGCCGACATGCGGTGCGGAAGCGGTGTGAATGGACGGCCTCCTATAGCTGCGTGCAAAAGCGCGTCAGCGTCCAGTTTACTTTTGCCGCATCTGTTGGAGGGCGGACAGAGCGGACGGCATTCATGTCGGCGAAAGAACTCGTTTTCTTTGCCCCGTTGCATAAACTGCTATCGCTCGAAAGAGCAAGCAAGCTTTCTCTTTACTCGCTTACCGCAGTTTTCTTTTGGAGCGGCAAAAGAAAGGGGAATAAAAAAGAAAAAATATATACAATAGCCATACGTCTGTATATAATTCAGGAATTTTATGTAACTTTGCAAGTTAAAATCAAATATCAATAAAAACTATATAAACACTTCTAATACAGCTTTTTACATGGTAGCAAAAATCGGCATTAACGGATTTGGACGTATCGGGAAAATGGTGTTTCGTTTGGCCGAGGGTGACCCCTGCATTGAAATCACTCACATCAACGACAAAATGGACACGCGGCTGATGGCACACCTGCTGAAATACGACAGCATCCACGGCCGCTTCAACGCGGATATTTCTTTCGACAACGATCATCTGATTGTCAACGATCGCAAAATTTTGGTAACCAACCAGATGCACCCCGCTGACATTCCCTGGGACCGCACTGGCGTGGAGACAGTCATCGACTCCTCCGGACGTTTCAAGACCGCTCCCCTACTCACCCCGCATATCCACGACAGCGTGAAACGGGTCATCCTGAGCTGTCCCCCCGATGACGACAGCATCGACCGCACCATCGTGATGGGCGTGAATCACAACACGATACAGGAAGAGGACCGCATCATCTCTAACGCCTCCTGCACCACCAACTGCATCGCAGTGGCCCTAAAGGTCATCAATGACGAGTTCGGCATGGTGCGCGGCTTTATGAACACGGTGCATCCTACCACCAACAACCAAAACTTGCAGGACGGCTACCACTCCGATTACCGCCGTGCCCGTTCCGCTTTAGCCAACATCATCCCAACGACCTCCAGTGCGGTGAGGACTACCAAACTGGTGATTCCCGAGATGGCCAACATTTTCGATGGCTTCGCCACCCGTGTGCCCATAGTCGATTGCTCCTTCGTGGAGTTGACCGCCGAACTGCACCGCCAGGTGACCACCCGCGACATCAAAGACGCCTTCCTACGCCACGCCAACGGCGAGTTGAAACCTTATCTCGAATATACCGAAGATCCTATTGTAAGCAGCGACATTACCGACAATCCGCATTCCGCCATCTTCGACGCCATGTCCGTCAAGGTTATCGGCGGAAACTTCATACAATTGCTCGTATGGTATGACAACGAATATGGCTATTCATCAAGAATTATTGATCTCATAAAATACATCTATCACTATGAATGAAATGATTAAATCCCAAGCGCTCGAAGCCAACCTCTCGCGCACCCAAAACATACCCTACACCATTCCTGATCATCACCAATGGTTCATGTCCCTGTCCGACAATTACTGGGGTATCCACAAACGTATCACCGATTTCTTCAACGAGTATCACCACCCGTTTTCCAATAGAAAAGAAATTGTAAGCCAGTTGGTTAGTGTCACCATTTCGGATTTCTGGCTCTACAAGGAACTGCCAGAAGAAGACAAGGAGAAAGCCCTGCAAATCATTTTCGACATTTATGACGAATT
This sequence comes from uncultured Bacteroidota bacterium, assembly GCA_902771655.1. Taxonomy (GTDB): domain Bacteria; phylum Bacteroidota; class Bacteroidia; order Bacteroidales; family WCHB1-69; genus RUG11690. The sequence goes on from CACXXY010000115.1 coordinate 2,162, forward strand.
GTTACAAAAAAAATTGGATGATGATTTGTGCAAACAACTGATCTACACATTTTTAGACTTCTTCAACAATGCCTACGACACCATTGAAGGCACCCATTTCCTAACCGATTATCTGACCATCCTGGACAAGAATTTCGAGGCCAACAGCTTCAGCTATCTATACAATGTTGGCCATTTCAAGAAAAAACTGCGCAAGGCCGCCGAAAATGAGGCTACAGCCTCCATGACCTTGGACTTTATGCGCAAATTGCTGCGCAGCAATGTGCAATTCTGGGAAGAGACAACCCAAATTGAAGCATGGTATGAGAAAAACCGCAGCAAAATGTCGAAGGATTACAGTGAGTCCATGGCACAATTGGGCAAAGCCATGTATGCCGACTACTACGAGAAGATTGACTCCGCCGAGAACTTTGACGAGCTGACCAAATATGCATTCACCTTTGCCGATGTCATTGAGGCTTACAAAAAGGAAATCGACATCTTCGAGAAGGCCAGCGAACAGTTCTGCTACATTTTCTATCTGCTTCATCTTCCCGGCGTCAAATACCAGCGCGAGTACTTGCTTATCGAACTCAACAAGGTCATCAAGCGCATCAGCACCGAGCTGGACGAGGAGCAGTGCATCGAGTCCATGAACGAGCTGTTCTCCCAGTTCACCGACTTCAAAGAAAGCCATATCAACATGATTCTGGATTCCATTCTCACCTTGGGAAAGGAAATCATCAATACCAAGAATACCAATCTCATCCATTATTTGGAGAGAAAGATTATCGATTTCGGCTTCGTCACCCCGGGCATTACTTACATGACCAACGACTGGGAACTGAAGGTAAATCCCTGCCATGTCAAGAACATACGTGTTTGGCTGGAGCTGATCGAATACGATCCCGAGACCATGCAGCGACTGTTAGCCGCCCTGATTATCAACCTGCGTGTGGGCGGTATTTTCATTTTCGACACCGATTTCTTCCAGAAAGACATCACCAAGCTACTGAATGCCAGAATATCACCTATCTACAAGCAAACCAAGCAGTTGGCTAGAATATTCCCGGTCTATTTCAACGAAATCGGCGCCGAAGGCGTATTGCGTGACGTTTCTACCAAGATAGACGAACTCTCGCACCGTAACGACAAGCTCATTCATTTCTTGAGAAAACAAATCCATACCGAAGGCAATAATTCGCACATCCAGATTACCTTGGATGTTATTTATTTCTGGAAAGATTTGGATAAGAAACACTTGGAAAAGATTTTGCCGCAGAATGTCTATTCTTTGGTAGATCCCGACGGTATCTGGGTGCAAGGCGTTCATGATGTGCTGACACAGCTGTTAGAGAAGAACAATCTGACGGTTGAAATGCTGATAGAGAAGAAGAAGGACGAGGTGGAGGAACTGATGAAAAATGTGCAGCATGACAACGAAACTGACATCAAGCGTGTGGAGCTGATTATCGAACTGTATCAGTTGCTAAAAGAAAAATACATCTTCGATTCCACCGACATTATCAATATTCTGAAAAAGTACTATTTTGTTGATAAAGAAGATATTGACAAGCTGGAAATGCTGCTTGAGAAGGATGAGCCCGTGGAAACACTGAAGCATATCTTCTCCTTGATGAAGAAACTCAACGACATCATCTTCGACGAAAAGAAGAGCGAAGGTTGGGAGAATGTCTTCTACAAGCGCCATATCGCCTTCGGTATTCCCTCCATGTACGGCTATTACAAGGAAGTGAAATTCGACGCTCTAGGCATCACCTTCCGTCTGGAACGTATCGCCTCCGTATTGGTGAAACGCATCATCATGGGTCTCAACACCGAGTTCTTTACCCTCAAGATTTTCAAGGAAATCTGCGACATGCTCCAGCTGCTGCGCGACGGTCTGAGCCTCGACGGCATCCACGACCAGAGCTTCGACTCCAACCTGAAGATGATGGAATACAGTTTAACTTCAGGATGCTTCACTATTGATCAGTATATCAATATTTTCCAGTTTATGGAAGGTAGCATCAAGGAGATCATCAACAACTACTTTATTCGTCCTTACGACATCCTGCTGAAGGTCATCATTCCGCAGCAATACCCCGAAATCACGGACAAGACAGAGATGAAGAAAATCATTGCACAGAAGTCCGAGATTTTCTACCGTGAGTTACTGTCATCCGCCTTCATTATCCAGCAATTGGACAACTTTATGGGCGAGATTCTGAACAATCTGCGCAAGCAGGTGAATGTGCTGACCGCGGAAGAGGCCCGAAACATCATGACCTACGACCAGAATATGGCCATCAGCCCGCTGTATCAGGAGACGCCTCAGATTGACAACCAGGTGTTCTTGGGCTCCAAGGCCTATTATCTGAAAAAATTATACCTGAATGATTACCCCGTTCCGCCTGGATTTATCATCACTACGGAGGTTTTCCGCCGAATCAAGTCTATCCTGAAAGTGGAACCCATCAACAATGAACTGGACCAGATGATAAAATCGCATCTGGCTAAGATTGAGGAAATTACGGGATGTAAATTTGGCGATCCACACAATCCCCTCTTGTTGAGTGTGCGTTCCGGTTCAGCCATATCAATGCCCGGTGCCATGAACACCTTCCTGAATGTGGGCTTGAATGATGAAATCACTGAAGAGCTAAGCAAGCAGGAAAACTACGGCTGGACCTCTTGGGACTGCTACCGCCGTTTGCTGCAGACCTGGGGCATGTCGTACGGCTTGGAACGTGATGATTTCGACCAGATTATCCTCAATTACAAGAAGAAATACAATGTGGCGCAGAAAATCGGTTTCACACCCGAAAACATGCGTGAAATTGCCTTTGCTTACAAGCAATTGCTAATCGACCACAACATTCATTTCGAGGAAGATCCTTTCATGCAGCTGAAGATAGCCATCACCACGGTCTTTGAATCCTGGAACTCTCCACGTGCCAAAGTATATCGCGAGCACATGCACATCGCCAACGAATGGGGCACTGCCGTCATCGTGCAGAAGATGGTGCTGGGTAACATCCACTACGAGTCCGGCTCAGGCGTATTGTTTACCCGAGACATCAAGAGCAACCGCTCGGCCATCAACCTGAACGGCGACTTCTCGTTCCTGAGTCAGGGCGAGGATATTGTGGGCGGCTTGGTCAACACCCTGCCTATCAGCGAGGCACAGCGCGAACGCAGCTACCAGAAAGCGCCGTTCTCGCTCGAAAGCCACTACCCTGACATCTTCAACAAGCTGAAGGAAGTGACCAAGCGCATGATTGAGAACGACGGTTTCATCCACCAGGAGATAGAATTCACCTTCGAGACAGCCAATGCCGACGGTTTGTATATTTTGCAGACCAGAAATATGGCGGTTGGCACCGAAAGCGGTGTGGAAATCTTTGCCGTGCCAAGAGAAGAAATGAACAAGGTGGGCAGCGGCATCGGTATTGGAGCCGGTGTGCTCAACGGCATTATCGTGTTCGACAAAGACGATATCGAGCATATCAAGAACACGCCCGGCAATGACAAACACATGGTATTGGTTCGTCCCGACACGGTTCCCGACGACATCGAGCTTATTTTCGAGTGCGACGGACTGTTGACCGCCCGTGGTGGTGCCACCTCACATGCAGCAGTCACAGCTTCCTCATTGGGCAAGATTTGCGTGGTCAACTGCGACGCGCTGATGGTCAACGATGTGGAAAAGACCTGCTCCATCAATGGCAACGAGTTCAAGCTCTTCGACGAGATTGCCATCGACGGCAAGAACGGTCTGATTTACAAGGGAAACTATCCGATTAGTGTGGATGAGGCGAATTAATAGTTAACAATTAATAATTAACAATTAATTGTTATTGCATGTTGCCATTGTATGCAAGCTGAGAGTGAGGGGCATTGCTTTTGGGGAATTGCACACATCGGCAAGCATGTAAGCCTGTCCTCCTACCCCACATTGCGGCTTTCGGCCTTAGGTGGGGTTACTGAGAGATTGACTCTTTGAGACATATACCCATAAGGTAGTCAGATACTCTTCACTGCAAGACACCTGCTCTGATTCTGGCCTCGGAGAGGCCACCTCTCAGTAACCCCATACGAAGTGCAGCGAGTATGGGGTATGACAAGCCACTACAATCCCCTCGCGGCGTAGGAACCTCTCGCACTGAAACACGTAACGAACCCGCCGCGAAACTAACATCCAGTATCTGAAAAAAAACTGAGCGACATCGGTGTTTCTCAAAGGATTAAATGTTTTTTATTTGCAATTTTCGCGCTATTGCATCCAAAACCAAACCTTATTTTTAACTATTCTTTGTTAATATTTTAAGTCTATTTTTCTAACTTATTGATATAAAGCGATAAAAAATTTTACATAAAACGACCGATGATAGTGTTTTCTATTATATCTTTGCAGAAAAAATATCACCATGCTTACACCATATAAGTATTACAGTCCCGTGACAGACGTTACCTTTCGGAAAGTCTTTGGCGAACACATAGATTTGGCCGCCAGCCTGCTCAACGCCTTCCTGCCGTTGGAGGACGGGCGGGTCATCACCAACATCCAGTATGTCCCTCCCGAAATGATGCCCGAGACACCCACTCGCAAGAACAGCATCGTGGATGTGCGGTGCGAGGACTCCGCCGGCACCATCTTCCTCGTGGAGATGCAACTCAACTGGGACACCGACTTCATGCAGCGGGTGGTC
>CACXXY010000116.1 GCA_902771655.1 uncultured Bacteroidota bacterium
CAACTCGCGCAGAAACAGATTGCCTCGCAACAGACCGTGCAGCTGATGAAGATGATTGAGCTGTCGAATATGGGGCTGGAAGAAGAAATACGGAAAGCCGTGGATGACAACCCGGCATTGGAAATTGACCATGACGACTACGAGGAAGACGGCTACAACCATGCCGCCAACGACAAGGAAGAGGAACAACAAGACTACATTGCCCGTGAATTGGACCGCAATCACGATGAGGACCCTTTCGACAGTGATTTCTTCTCTGACGAAGAAAAGGATGAGAATGACATTCCTGATTACCGCCTGTATGCCAACAACCACTCTGCCGACGATGAAAACCGAGAAAGGATTATCGCCTTCGACCACTCCATGCAAGAACAATTGCTCCGCCAATTAGGAGAAATGAACATGAGCGAGCGGAAATATGAAATATGCGAGTATATCATCGGCAACTTAGATGATAACGGCTACCTCCAGCGTGACAATCTGGCCATGTCCAACGAGCTTTTGTTCAATTACAATATCACCATTACTCCTGACGAACTGGAGCACATCATCGTGGAGTTTATTCAGGAGCTGGAGCCCTACGGCATTGGCGCCCGCAACCTGCAGGAATGCCTGCTTATACAGCTGAACCACAAAGATGACAGCGAAACCGTGGAGAATGCCCGCCATATTATCCGCGACTATTTTGAGGCTTTTACCAACAAGCATTACGATAAAATCATCCGTCAACTTGATATTGACGAAAGTTCCTTGAAAGAGGCCTTGGCAGAAATACGGAAATTGGACCCCCACCCCGCCTCCAACGACTCGCTGATAGAGAGCACCACTTCCTTCATCGTACCCGATTTTATCATCAGCAACCGAGATGGACAGTTGGAATTGTCGCTTAACAACAACTACGTACCCAAGGTAAAAATCAACAAGGATTTCACCAAAGAGTATCGTTTTCTGAGTCAGGAGAAAAACGACAAACTCCGTGCTGATGCAGAAAAATTCCTCAAGGACAACCTCGATAATGCGAACAATTTTATCAATTTGCTTTCGCTGCGCGAAATGATTTTGTACAACACCATGTACGCCATCATGGACATGCAGAAAGCGTATTTTATTTCCGGCAATGAAATGGATCTCAAACCTATGGTGCTGAAGGATATAGCGGAAAAAGTAAACTTGGACATTTCCACGGTCTCACGCGTCACCAGTAGCAAATACGTGCAAACTCCCTTCGGCATCATGCTGATCAAGAACCTTTTCTCTGAAGCCGTCGGCGATGAGGATGTCTCCTCCAAAGCCATCAAAAAGATTCTGTCTGAAGTAATTGCACAAGAAGACAAGAGCAACCCGCTTCCCGATGAACAATTATGCGCCATCTTGAAAGAAAAAGGCTATGACATTGCCCGCCGCACTGTAGCCAAATACCGTGAGCAGTTAGGACTGCCCGTGGCCCGGCTACGTAGGGAAATCAAGCTATAGTTTAACAGGCGGAAGGTAGAAGTCGAAAAGAAAGGAAATCAAGCTATAGTTTTTTTACGACAGAGACACAAACTTATTCCAAATCATTCAACATATATTGAAGAATATGGACACAAACTGGCTCAGCAGGACAGAATTGCTTTATGGCAAAGAAAAAATTGAAAGGCTGCAAAAAGCCCATGTCTTAGTGGTAGGCTTGGGTGGAGTAGGCGCATACGCCGCCGAGCAACTATGCCGTGCCGGGATTGGCGAAATGACCCTGGTTGATGCCGACACGGTGGAACTGACCAACCTCAACCGCCAATTGCCCGCCTTGCACTCCACGCTTGGAAAACCCAAGGTAGAAGTTATCTGCCAACGAATGAAAGACATCAATCCGGACATTATTTTGCATCCTGTACATGAATTTATCCGAGATGAACGCACTCCCGAACTGTTGGACAGCGCCAAGTTTGATTATGTAGTGGATGCCATCGACTCCCTGTCGCCCAAGGTATATCTCATTTATTTTGCCTTGCAGCGACAACTGAGGCTGGTATCGGTGATGGGTGCCGGAGGCAAGATTAATCCAGAACTGGTCAAAGTTACCGACATCAAAAAAACGCACCAGTGCAAATTAGCGCATGCCATCCGCAAACGCTTGCACCGCATGGGCATCACCACGGGATTCAAGGCTGTTTTCTCGCCCGAGCCCGTCATTGATTATGATTGATGCCCATCCTGACATCAACAAACTGTCAACAGTGGGCACTGTTTCCTACATGCCCGCCATTTTCGGCTGCCACGCCGCCGCTACGGTGATTAATGATTTATAGGTTTTTCGTATGTAGAGACGCGGTGCACCACGTCTCTACAAACAATTTATTATCATTTATTGTGTATTTACCTATTTTTCACCACCTTCCTTACCGCAATCCCATTGCTGATCACCGTTATCACCGCAAAGGCGGCCCAGAAGGGCAGGGATAGTTTGTCGGTGTCCAAGAAGTTATTCAAGAAACCATGGACAAAATAGCCCACCAAAGCCAAGACCATGCATAGTGCCAGGGTACGACTGAGGCTGTCGCTGGCACGACTATAAGCACGAATGCCCGAATAAAGGCTGGTCACTAACAAGGCTAAAACGGTCAACAAACCCACAATACCCGTTTCGGCACAAGGGCCAAGATACTCGCTGTGGGCATTGCCGCCATCACCAAAATCGGTAGATATAATAGTCTGATATTCAGATTTTTGAAATGGAGCATACTCAAATTGATAGGTCCCTGGACCCCAGCCCAACACCGGGCGTTCCTTGATCATCCCCATAGCGGCAGTCCAGCGATTCAAACGCTCCACATTGGAAGCGTCGGTGCTGATATTGGACATGGACTGAATATGCTCCACCAAATCTCCTGATGTATCCTGGCTGTTTCTTCCCATTCTGTATAAAATATCATCAGAAGAAAAATAGAAAAGCACACCCAAAACAGCAACAGTCATTACCAGCCAAGAGAACTTGATTTTCAGTTTCATCACCAGCCATACGCCCAACATGGCAATGACGCTCAGCCAAGCGGCACGGCAATACGACAAGTACAAACCTGTCAATAAGATAAGTCCGCACAGCAGATAAAACCACTTCTTTCCTTTCTGTTCAGTTTGAAAGAAAAGCCCTGCCACAATAGGAATAAAGAATGCCAAAACAGCCCCGTACGCCGTGTGGTCATTATAGAATGGCCTCATCACCCAATGCCCGCTATGTTCCGTGAAGCCCATAATGGCATGGTGAATGGTAGTATAAATCACTACTATGACGAAGCCGACCGTGTAGCAGTCAAAGAACTTGACAGCATTTTTCAAGTCATTCTTTATCAATTGAATAACCATAAAATAGCAGGAGGTGATAAACCAAATTTTAGAGGCCAAGAATTTGAATGACACCACAGGTCGCTCGCTGGTGACACAAGTCATGAGCATCCATATCAGATAGGCATACACCGCAATAGAGATGGGGTGCAAAGCCCAACGCTTGTCCCATTTCAGATCATATAAAAGCCGACAAAAAAACAATAAGGTGAGCGCAATCATAATAAATTCCGAGGGCAGGGAAATGCCCAATTGGAATTTCTCGTTATTCATCACCACAGACAAAGGGGTGACGAAAGCCATGACATACATCAGCCAATTTACACGATAAACCAAGAGATACAGAACACCGACAACCAATGCAATCGCCGGAATGAAGAAAAACTCCTTCTTCCAGATACAATACAGGTTGACCAGGAGATAAATCCCGACACAGGCCCATAGAATCAGTTTATTGCGCAATTCTGGCTTCATGAAACACAATTCTCTATAGTTGTACTATATTTGCATCACTACCCCGGCCTTCGGCCACCCCTTCTAATAGAAGGGGAATTTATTCTTCTTTTTTTGACGACTCTATTTTTTCAATAGTCAGCAGTACAAAGATTGAAAGAATAAAGCTTGCCAAAGTGGAGAAAATCACAATCAATGATTTCTTGGGGTAAGCCTTTTTATCAGCGGGGATAGCATTTTCAAGCACAAATTTTACGGGCACATCAGTACTTAAATCAGCAATGGCACTCATCATTTTGGAGCGACATAATGCCTGGTATTCCCTGAAAAAAGCCTGTTCCTCATACAAAGTGAGCGAACGCGGACCCCAGGTAGATAATTTTTCCATCTCAGCCTCCAGGCGCTTCATGCCAGCCGAATTTCCTTGGGACACCGCAATGGCATACTGTTGCATTACCCTTTCCGACTGGGTTTGGAAATCGAAAACGCCATTTTCCATGACAATTTTGATGGAATCATCAATCCGTTGAACTTCGGCATCCACCACTTCCAACTGTCTTTGTAACAATTCGTATGCTGCTCTTGTCCTTTCCTGTTCAATCTTGTTTTTTACCGTATCCAATTGGGCGATAATCTCATTGGCCATATCAGCCGCCAATTGCGGATCTTTGTTCGTCACCGTCACCGAGATAGCCCCATACTGGGTTCTCTTGATATCAATATCGCTTTTCAGATATTTGTATATCTTGGTCTGACGATGAGCTTCTTTCTCTCCAATGCCATAATGCGCATACAAGTCAAACTTCTGAATCAGGATATCCTTGATTTCACGAGAGTTGAGGATCTGCATCATCTGTTCGGTACCCTCCGCTTCGGCGTAAGCTTTCATGTCCAAACGCTCATTGTAGTTTTCCTCGTTCAGCAAGATTTTCGCCACAGAATTGGTTCGCGGGGCATAGACAATGGCTGTGGATTTGAACTTGGGCTTGATCAAAAATGACACTATCAACGACAACACTGCGGTGACCAGACACACAAGGATTATCGTCTTACGCCATTTCCAGACGAATTGCACCAAACTGAAAGAATTGAAATTCTCTTTGTTTTCTTGTGACATATTTTACTCTTGTTTTGTATTTACACTGATACATAATTCCTGCAGCTGTGCATCGGAGATGGTTGACGGAGCGTCAATCATCATATCGCGACCCGAATTGTTCTTCGGGAATGCGATGAAGTCGCGGATGGAATCGCAGTCGGACAGCACCGAGCACATTCTGTCGAAGCCGAAAGCCAGACCTCCGTGTGGGGGTGCTCCATATTGGAAGGCATTCATCAGGAAGCCAAACTGTTTCTGTGCCTCTTCGTCGGTGAAACCTAACACCTTGAACATGCGGTTCTGCAACTGGCGGTCGTGGATTCTGATAGAGCCACCACCCACCTCGGTACCATTGATGACCAAGTCGTAAGCATTGGCGTTGACGGCACCCGGATCACTTTCGAGTATAGCCTCATGCTCCGGCTTGGGAGCGGTGAACGGGTGATGCATAGCATAGAAACGCTGGGTTTCCTCATCCCACTCCAGCAAGGGGAAGTCAACAACCCACAGCAGCTTATATTCACCAGCCTTGCGCAAGCCCAAACGAGTACCCATCTCCAGGCGCAGCTCACACAGCTGCTTCTGAGTCTTCATGCGAGGACCCGACATAATCAGAATCAAGTCACCAGCCTCGGCGTTACACTTGGCTGCAATGGCCTTCAGGTCGTTCTGGTCATAGAACTTATCCACTGAAGATTTGAAAGTGCCGTCCTGGTTGCAAAGCACATACACCAAACCACCGGCACCCACTTGCGGACGACGGACAAAATCCACCAGGCCATCCAACTGCTTGCGGGTGTAGTTAGCACAGCCTTTAGCCACAATACCTACTACCAATTCAGCCTCGTTGAAAATCTTGAATTCCTTATGCTGAGTCACATCATTCAATTCCACAAAACGCATGTCGAAACGAGCATCCGGCTTGTCTGAACCATAATGTTTCATGGCATCAGCCCAAGTCATTCTTTCAATAGGATCAATATCTATATTCTTGATTTTCTTGAAGATATGTTTAATCAGACCTTCAAAAGTATTGAGGATATCCTCTTGCTCCACGAACGACATCTCGCAGTCAACCTGGGTAAACTCAGGCTGGCGGTCGGCACGCAGGTCCTCATCGCGGAAGCAGCGCACAATCTGGAAATAACGGTCGAAACCTGATACCATCAACAATTGCTTGAAAGTCTGCGGCGACTGTGGCAAGGCGTAAAATTCGCCGGGGTTCATACGAGAAGGCACCACGAAGTCGCGGGCACCTTCAGGAGTCGATTTAATCATGAAAGGCGTCTCGATCTCCACAAAACCGATATTGTTCATGTAGTTGCGGATTTCAATAGCCAATTTATGACGGAAAAGAATATTGTTTTTCACCGGATTACGTCGCAGGTCGAGGTAACGGTATTTCATACGCAGCTCGTCGCCGCCATCAGACTCATCCTCGATGGTGAAAGGCGGAGTCATGGACTCATTCAGCACCTCCACTTCAGAGGCGATGATTTCGATGTCGCCCGTAGGGATATTTTTGTTTTTGCTGTAGCGTTCCGCCACAGTACCCGTTACGCGGATCACCCACTCGCGACCGAATTTCTCCACCTGCTGGCACAGGGCCGCATTTGTTTCGTTATTAAAAGCCAACTGCGTGATGCCATAGCGGTCGCGCAAATCGATAAAAATCATTCCGCCCAGTTTACGGACTTTCTGAATCCAGCCGCACAAAGTCACGGTCTGGTTGATATTTGTAGCGTTCAGCTCACCACAAGTGTGTGTTCTTAACATGATAATAGTTTTTATTGAATAGTAATTTTATATTTCTCTGAGCAATATGTCGTTACAGCATTTCCTCCCCGATCCATCGCCTTGACGGATGTAGAATAAGAGGTGCGTTGCAGATGTCCCTCATAATCGCCAGGCTTCAGTTCATGCAACATGCTTGCACTGATGATTAACAAGTTGTTTTCTGAAACATCAGGAGAAAGCTCAAACTGATGGCCATCTTTTTCCAGGACCAGGTTCAAAGTCTCATCTTCATCGATGGGAAGACCTTTGTATTTTATCGAATTATCCTGATTTTTATCCAAGCTGATATCAGAAATCTGTATAGTTTTAATTATCAGCTTATTATTAAAAATCATACCCTCATCATTATTGTAATTGAAATGGATAGCATCCGGGCACGAGGCGGCATTTCTCTCCGCATGATAATAACATGGCCGCTCTTTGTCTGTTTTCTGCTCCATTTTTTCCTGGTCGCAATACACATAGCTGTCGCTCGACAACTTGATATAATTACCAGATTCGTTATCGGTCTGGAAAGTGACAGTAGCGGTCAAGTTCTGTGCTGCCGCGTCATATTGTGCGGAATAGGAAGGAAAAATGATTCTTTGTTCCACTTTGTTGGATTTCACGCACGGGTTACAAGCACCTAAAACCAACGCTAAGACAAAGAACAACAATATTTTACAATGTGAAAAATTCATGCAAAAATAATTTTATTCCAAAATATATAATAAACGACAAAAATACGAATAAATTGTTGACATTGTTATTTTTAGGGCACAAAAAAATTCCGCCAACATTTTTCTGCAATATTTTCACTACCTTTGCCAAAATTTTACGAAGATGAAATGCAACTACCACACTCATTGTACTTATTGTGACGGCAAGGAGCCGATGGAGCTTATCGTGAAACGCGCTAACGAGATAGGACTGGATCATTTGGGCTTCTCCTCCCATGCGCCCGTGCCTGGCGAAAACAACTTCGCCATCGACGAAGCCAGAATTCCCGAATATGTGAAAGAGATTCATTCGCATCAGGAAAACTCTAATACACAATTATTTGCGGCTTTGGAGTGCGATTTTATCCCTGGCATGACCCAGCCGTTCGACCATTACCGCAACGACTATAACATGGACTACCTCATCGGCGGTGTGCATCTGGTACGCCCTGTCAACGACGACCGGCTTTGGTTTATCGACGGCTCCAAGCGAGAAATTTACGATGATGGCCTAGACCAGCTTTTCGACCATCAGGTGGAAAAAGCCGTCACCCGTTTTTGGGAGCAGACTTTCGAAATGCTGGAGCAGGAGCACATCGACATCATTGCCCATATCGACAAAATCAAGATGCACAACCAGCACCGCTTTTTCACCGAACAGGAACCCTGGTACATCGCACTGGTTGACCATGCCCTGGATTTGGTGCGGAAACACGATGTCATCCTGGAAATCAACACCCGAGGACTGTACAAAAAACGCTGCGACAGCTTCTATCCTTCGGATTACATCCTGGCACAGGCCCGGAAAATGCACCTGCCTTTCGTCATCAGCAGCGACGCCCACAAGTCCGAAGAACTCGACCTGTATTACAACGAAGCCGTGGCAAAACTGAAAAGCTTCGGCATCGACCAATTGGTATATTTTGACAACAAAAACTGGCACGAATACTCCATCTAATGAAGACTTTTATCGACACTCATGCTCATTTAATCAAAGAATACTATCCTGACACCCTCGACCAGGTAGTGCAGCGGGCCATTGATGCCCAAGTTGACCCTATTATCCTGCCTGGCGTAAATGCCGCAGGAATTCCTGAATTGCTGGCCTCCGCAGACCGTTACAAAGGCCATATCTATCCGCTGATTGGCCTGCATCCAGAGGACACCAACGCCAATTATCGGGCAGAGTTGGATACCATTGCCAGCTATTTGGATGACCCACGTGTAATCGGCATCGGCGAAATAGGACTGGATTTCTATTTCAGCAGGGAATTCGAGAAAGAGCAGATTGATGTTTTCGACATACAATTAGGCTGGGCTAAAGAGCGAAAAATGCCGCTGTCGCTGCACATTCGCAATGCCTACGAGGAAGCCATTCCTGTGCTAAAAAAATACGACCACAGCGGATTAAAAGGTGTATTGCACTGTTTCTCGGGAGGCATCCAGGAAGCCCAATGGGGCATCCGTTTCGGTTTCGCCTTGGGAGTGGGCGGAGTGGTGACCTTCAAGAACAACAAGCTGCAGGAAATTGTCAAAGAAGTAGGA
>CACXXY010000117.1 GCA_902771655.1 uncultured Bacteroidota bacterium
TATCTACCGTCCTGAATACTATAAATTTGAAGCTTTCGAAGACAATACTCCTTCCGAAGGATTGGCTGACATCATGATTGAAAAGAACCGTCATGGTTCAGGCGGCAATATCCGCGTGCGCTTCCAGAGTCAGTACACCAAGTTCACCGATGTGGACGATGTACCGCATTTTACTGAAGGTGGCGATTCCGGCAATTCTGGCAACTTCGCCGACCCCGCAGCCGGCATTGTCCCCAACGCCAGCTTCAGCACCTTCAATGCAAGCTTTAATGATGAAACAGACACCAACTTCACCGGCACTGATGACGGAGAAATGCCTTTCTAAACTATGAAAAAACTATCTATGGAGGAACTCCACCGCATTAGCCCCGAGGAGTTCAAAAAAGTCAAGAAAATCCCGCTGACCGTCATTTTAGATGACATCCGCAGCATGAACAATATCGGCTCCATTTTCCGCACCTGCGATGGCTTGGCCGTGGAGCAACTGTACCTGTGCGGCATCACCGCCTGCCCACCCAACAAAGAAATCAATAAGACCGCCCTCGGTGCCACCGAAAGTGTGGAATGGCACTATTTTGAAGACGTGGTGGAAGCTGTTAAACAGCTGCAACAGGATGGTTACAAAGTATTTATGGTAGAACAGACGGACCAGTCCATCATGTTGCAAAATTTGCAAATTCCGCAAGGGCAGAAAACGGCCATTATCTTAGGCAACGAGGTTTTCGGGGTCAGCGACAAGCTACTGTCCCTCGTGGATGGAGCCATCGAAATTCCGCAGTTCGGCACCAAGCACTCTTTCAATGTAACCATTGCCGCAGGGATGGTGATGTGGGAAATCTTTAAACAGGTGTCAGGGATTAGGGGTTAGGGGTCAGTGATTAGGTGTTAGGTGTTAGGTGTTAGGTGTTAGGTGTCAGTGGTTAGTGGTCAGGGGTCAGGGGTCAGGGGTCAGTGATCAGGGGGCAGGGGTCAGTGATCAGGGGTCAGAGGTCAGAGGTCAGGGGTCAGAGGTCAGGGGTAAGAGGTCAGTGAATAAGAATTCAAAATTCAACACTAACCCCTAAAACCTAATCCCTAAAAACAATTAGCACACTAAAAAACTGTCAATTGTCAACTCTCAACTGTCAACTGCTTAACGTATTTCTCCTGTAGCGGAATGGATTGGTGCGTTTGGCGGTCGAAGCCACAAATCACACTGTGACAGGTGGTTTTGACGATCCCCGTTTTCTCATCTACCAATTGTTGCACCATCTTGAAGCTTTTGTGTCCAATTTCAGTCACTTTGCTGCAACATACAATTTTATCATTAAATTCAACGCCATTATGGAAATCCAAATCCACATGCACTAACACCAGGTCGAAGGTGCTCCAGTCGATAGGTTCCTGAAAAACATGCTCAAAATAAGCGCTGCGGCCATAGTCGAAATAATGGCACTGGATGCCATTATTCACATGATTGAAAGGATCCAAATCGCTCATCTTGATTTGGATTGGTACTGAGAATTTAAAATCTATGTTTTCCATTTTGAATTCTGAATTCTGAATTATACTTTCGTCACTACCCCGCCCTACGGGCACCCCTTCTAATAGAAGGGGAATTTTAGACCTACCCATAATATTAGCACATTTGCTAATTTGCTAATTAACTAATTTGCTAATTAACTAATTTACTTCATCAGTTTCTTTCTGAGCTGCCGCATGCCCTCGGTGGCTTTTTCCTTGATGAAAATCACCTCACGGCGGATGGGCTGAACCTCTTTCGGGTCAATCACATAAATTGGTATGCCTGTAGGGGCGTAATACAATAAGCCGGCGGCCGGATACACATTCAGCGAAGTACCTATTATTATCAGGATATCAGCGGTTTGCACATGAGCGGCAGCATCTTCCAACAAGGGAACAGATTCGCCGAACCAAACAATGAAGGGACGCAGGATTCCGCCATCGGCAGCCTTCTCGCCATATTTAATGTCGCGATAGCCGATATCCTCCACACAACGTTTTCCACGCTCACTGCACGCCTTCGTCAATTCGCCATGCAGATGGATGACATGCGAGGAGCCTCCTCTTTCATGCAGATTATCAACATTCTGCGTCACGACCACTACCTCGTATTGTTGCTCCAGCTCGGCAATGATTTTGTGTGCGTCGTTAGGCTGACAATGTTCCAGCTCGCGACGACGGTCATTGTAGAATTTAATCATCAGTTCGGGATTGCGGTACCAGCCATCGATGCTAGCCACATCTTCCACATTATAGTTTTCCCAGAGGCCGTTACTGTCTCTGAAGGTGCTGATGCCGCTTTCCGCACTCACACCAGCTCCCGATAAGACCACTATCTTTTTCATCATTCAAAATTTTCTGCAAAGGTACAAATAAATAAAATTCAAAGTTCAGAATTCAGAATTCAAAAAAAAAGAATTGCATTCCTAAATGCGGCAGCCACAATGTGACAGCCCTTCCTCTACACCATTAGCCACCTAACACAAAAAAACTATTAACTATTAACTATTAACTATCAACTACTGTCCCTGACCCCTGACCCCTAACCCCTAATTACTAACACCTAATCTCATTGGCACATTAAAAAAAATCGTATTTTTGCCAAAAAATTACGACTATGTTGGAATTATTACTTGCCACCGCATTGAAAGACTCATTAAAAGAGTTATACAATCTTGATATAGAAGCTGATAAATCGCTCATACAAAAGACAAAAAAAGAGTTTGAAGGTGATTTCACCATCGTTGTTTTCCCCTACGTGAAAGCTGCCCGCAAGGCTCCTGATGTGGTGGCAACGGAAATCGGGAACAAATTGCAGGAAAAAATGGCGGATTTTGTCACCGCTGACGGTGTTCATGGCTCACTTACCTCTTTCAATGTGGTGAAAGGCTTTTTGAATTTCTCCGTAAGTTCTGATTTTTGGCTTGATTTCATGTCAAAAAACATTAACAATGAGAACTTTGGAAGAAAAACAGAAATTGATGAACAACCCAGTCTGATTGAATTTTCTTCACCAAACACCAACAAGCCCTTACACCTGGGACATATCCGCAACAACCTTTTAGGCAATTCTGTAGCCCTGATTCTGGATGCTTGCGGCAAACATCCAATCAAGGTAAACCTTGTGAATGACAGAGGAATACATATATGCAAATCCATGTTGGCATGGTTAAAATTCGGTCATGGCGAAACAGCTGAAACCTCAGGTATGAAAGGCGACCATCTGGTGGGCAAGTACTATGTAGAGTTCGACAAACAATACAAGGCCGAGATGCGCCAACTGCAAGAGCAAGGCATGAGCGAGGAAGAGGCAGCCAAGAAAGCTCCACTAATGCTTGAGGCACAAGAGATGCTGCGCAAGTGGGAGCAAGGCGACGAGGAAGTGAGAGCCTTGTGGAACAAGATGAATGGATGGGTATATGCCGGTTTCGAACAGACCTACCAGAGAATGGGCATAAAGTTTAACAAAACATACTATGAGTCAAATACTTATATTTTAGGCAAGCAATTGGTTGACGAAGGTTTACAGAAGGGTGTCTTCTATCGGAAGGAAGACAATTCCGTTTGGGTAGATTTGACCGCTGAGAATCTTGACGAGAAACTGCTGTTGCGCGGCGACGGCACCTCAGTATATATGACCCAGGATTTGGGTACCGCCCAACTCAGATACGAGGAATTCCATCCGCAGAAAATGATTTATGTGGTAGGAAACGAGCAAAATTATCATTTTGACGTGCTGAAGCTGGTATTGGGCAAGAAATTAGGCAAGGAGTTTGGCAATCATATCTATCATTTGTCATACGGAATGGTTGAATTGCCTAACGGGAAGATGAAATCACGTGAAGGCACGGTGGTGGATGCCGACGACTTGATGGACGAGATGTTCCTGCAAGCCAAGGAGAGTACAGAAGCACTTGGGAAACACGACTTTACGCCCGAAGAGGCCAACAAATTATACGAGATGATAGGCATAGGAGCCTTGAAGTATTTTATCTTGAAGGTGGACCCCAAAAAGAACATGTTGTTCAATCCTGCGGAATCCATCGATTTCAATGGAAATACAGCGCCCTTCATCCAATACACCCATGCCCGTATCAAGTCGCTCATGCGCAAAGCCGAGGAAAATGGTATTGTTTTGGAAGCGACAACGGATGCGTCATTGTTGGGCGATAGCGAGAAAGCCCTGTTGAAATCGCTGTATGCCTATCCTCAGGTGGTGGAGGCCGCCGGTGAAGGCTACAGTCCGGCATTGATAGCCAACTACATGTTTGATTTGGCCAAGGATTTCAACAGTTTCTACCAGGCATCGCCGATTTTCAAGGAAGACAATGCGGCACTGCGAGCTCTGCGTTTGCGCATCTCCCAGATGGTAGCCATGGTCCTCAAACGCGGCATGGCACTGTTGGGTATCGATGTGCCAGAGAAAATGTAGCTTATTCATTATTGAATTCAAAATTCAAAATTCAACTGTCAATTGTCAGTTGTCAATTTTAATTAGCACATTGTTAATTAGCACATTAAAATCTCCCCTCGAGCACAGCGAGACTCCCCTGATGCGAAGCATCACTCCCCTTGAGCACGAAGTGCGAAACTCCCCTTATAATCTATAATTAGCACATTAGCACATTAACTAATTGGCACATTAAAAAAAATTGTATCTTTGCCGCTCATTTTATTAACCTAAAAATTATTGCAATGATTCAGAGAATTCAATCCGTATTTTTGCTTGTAGCAGCTATTGTGACCATTATTTTACTCTTTATCCCCATTGGTGACATTTACACCGCCGAAGCCCAATACACTTTCACCTGCTTTAACGTACATCTACCTAATGGACAAGTGGTTATGAGCACCCTCTACATTGCTTTGATTCTGATTCTTTCCGCCTGCATTTCCATTTATGCCATCTTTAAATACAAAGACAGAATGAAACAGACCAAGATTGTTTCCGTCAACATGTTGGTGTTTTTAGTAGCCATTATGCTGATGATCTGGGTGTATCCAGACTTTCTTTTCCCGAAAAAATTTGAAATGGCAGGATTCCGCTTCAACTACTGGATTATGATTTTCGTGTTGCCGCCGGTATGCATGTTTTTGGCCAACCGTTTCATCAGGAAAGACGAACGATTGGTACGTTCCGCTGACAGACTGAGATAAGATGATTTCATCAGCGATATTATCGGTTGACCAAGTAAGAGAAAGCGAGGCGCTAACCATGCGGGAGGAGCCCATCAGCTCGCTTGACCTGATGGAACGCGCCGGTATCCGTTTCACAGAATATTTATTACAGCACTGCCCTATCGACCGCTTTGCGGAGATTGTGGTGGTATGCGGTCCCGGCAACAACGGTGGCGACGGTTTGGTCATCGCGCGACATCTTTATGCACAACGACTTCCCGTTCGTGTGCTGTTAGCCGTACCCGATGGTGCCAGGACAACCGTTGAGTTCGAGACCAACCTTGAACGCTGGTATGCGCTGTCGGAAGAGCAAAAGACGAAACGCACGCAGCTATATCATGAAGGCGAGGAATTGACATGGGGAGAGACACGGCACACACAGGATTACCAAGGAAGAAGGAAGCATACTTGGGAGCAGACTCTGCCCTGCTCTATTCATCAAGATAGCGTAAAAGAGGTTGGGGAGTGCCCAGTCCTGGTAATTGATGCCATCTTTGGCATCGGCTTGTCGAAACCCTTACGGGATTATCATGCCCAATTGGTGGAAAACATCAATCAATCAGGTGCTTACATTATTGCAGTGGATGCGCCATCGGGGATGAAATTGGATGAGCATACTGAAGGCAAAGCGCTCAGTGTCAGAGCCAACGAAACCTATACCTTCCAGTTTTACAAATTGGCTTATTTGTTACCCGAGACATACAAGCGTTGCGGGGAAGTAAGTGTCATTGACATTGGTTTACGCCTGCCTGACAGTGATTACAAGTCACAACTTATTGAACAAAATACCATTAAGCATTTATTGCATCATCCATACAAATATGCCCATAAAGGCAGCATGGGGCATGGCTTGTTGATTGCTGGCAGTGCCGACATGCCTGGGGCGGCTATATTGGCGGCCACAGCGGCCTTGCGTGGCGGTATCGGCAAGGTGACGGTTCACAGTCCCTCGAAAGTCTGTGACCTGTTGCCGACAGTGATTCCCGAAGCCCTACTGAGTCGAGACAGCGACAATGAAAGTTTCAGTCGCATTGACTTCGAGCGGCACCCTGGCATCAATGCCGTGGCCATTGGCTGTGGTTTAGGCAAGAGCAAGGCTGCCGTCCAAGGATTAAAAAGCGTGTTGGACGAAGTTGGCGACCCCTTGATTTTGGATGCTGATGCCCTGAACATATTGGCGGAGAACAAGACCTGGCTAGGATTTCTGCCTGCCAGAAGCATATTGACACCTCACATCAAGGAATTCGAGCGCATGGCTGGCAAGGCGGACAATGACTTTGACCGCATCGGAAAATTGCGGCAATTTGCGGAGAAAAATGGAGTAATCGTGATATTGAAGGGGGCCCATACGGCGGTGGCCATGCCCGACGGGCGAGTCTTCTTCAACACCAACGGCAACCCGGGCATGGCCACCGCCGGCAGCGGCGACGTGCTGACCGGGCTGCTGCTGGCACTGCTAAGCCAAGGCTATGCTCCAGAGGCAGCAGCCCTGATTGGCGTTCACCTGCACGGAGCCGCCGCTGACTGCGCGACCGCGCAGCATGGGCACCCAACAGCCCTAATCGCCTC
>CACXXY010000118.1 GCA_902771655.1 uncultured Bacteroidota bacterium
TTGTCGTTGTAGCCGAAATGTCCGCAGATGTTGAAGCCGGCGGGTAATTTGGTTTCACCGGCATAGATGGGGATACGGGGGCTTTGTCCAGGGTTTTCCAAGGAGAACCAGCATAAGCCGCCCACCTCGTCGGGCAGCCAGTCACGGCATTGGATGATGAAAGAGTAAGAGCACCATGACATGGCCACACCACGGTAGAAGGTTACGGTGCCGGGCTTCAGGGCGTTGTACAGGGCACGCTCGTTGCCGTCCATCCATGGGTTGGCGTTGGGGCACACGATGGTGTCGATGACAGTGCTGCCGTCTTTTTGTTTGCGCTTGCGCTCAATCTTCAGTTGGGCGGTCTGGTCTAACAGCTCGGAGCCCTCGTAGTTGGCGCGGAACAGCTCCATCACCTTGCGCACATCCACTTTCTCGGCGGGTTTGATGGAGAAAGGCAGCTCGTCGGCTTCAAAGTCCAGATGCAGGTCGGGGTTCAGCTCGTTGAAAATGTACCACTCGCGTTCTTTGAAGTTCTTCTTGCCGGAATAGCTTGAGGGGAAGGCTTTCCACCAGATAAAGTCGCCTTTGCCATCCCACAGGCCATATTTCTTTGCTACTTCTTCGATATTGTCGGAGGCGAGGAAATGGTCTTTGTCTTTGCGGTTGATTTTGCCGATGCGGGCCACATTGCAGCTCACGGCCACCTCGTCGTCGGGCACGCGCTGGGCTACCCAGATGCCACCGATTTTGTCGGGACCTTCGCCTAATATTTCCATTTGCCAAACCTCTTTTTTGTCGGCAATGGTGATACACTCGCCGCCGTCGCCATAGCCGTACTCCTTGATCAGCTGGCCAATCAGCAGGATGGCGTCACGGGCATTGTCGCATCGTTGCAGGGCAATGCGTTGCAATTCCTCAATCAGGAACATGCCTTTCTCGTTCACCAATGTGTCGGGACCAGAAAATGTGCTCTCGCCCATGGCCAGTTGCTTCTCGTTCATGCAAGGGTAGGAGGTGTTCATATAAGCGTATGTATGAGCAACTTCTGGAATTTCTCCAGCCAGCACCATCCCCTCCATGCTGTTGGGTGTTTGGGTGTGCATGGTGCCCTTATAGACCTTGTGCATCGTGCCTTCCTTGTGGTCGGCAGCGGGTTCCATGGTCACCCAGGTGCGGTACTTGCTGTCGCAGGTGTGTGAGGTGATGACCGATCCGTCGGCCGAGGCTTTGCGCCCCACCATGATGGAGGTGCAGTTGGCGCCCACCAGTTCTTCTTCCTGGGCGTATGAAAATAAAACAATGATGCTGAATAACAGGGTTAAAAGACTGATTTTCTTCATGTTGCTATCTATTTATAATTGATTATTTTTATGCTGTTTTTTCAAATGCAAAAATAAAAAAATTGTTTTTACCAAGAGTGTCGAAGACACGAGTTCGGACGCATGCGGTGTGTCCCCACAACATTGGTGTAAACAAATCAGCAAATCAACAAATCAACAATTCAACAAAAAACCGTATTTTTGCATTTTATATCTGAAGAAAAACTATGAAAAAACAAGACTGGCTATTGATTATTGGTGTTATCATTGTTTTAACGCCCTTTTTTATCCCTGCTACGGGTTTTTTTGCTTGGTTCAACAATGCCACTTCCGCTCATCCTTTCATCATGGCGTTCTTTAAATTCGCCATATTGGCCACTTTGGGAGAGATGTTGGCATTACGTATCCGTAAGGGTGTTTATACCGAAAAAGGTTTTGGCGTGCTGCCCCGCATGATGGTTTGGGGCTTTTTAGGTATGTGCATCGCCATGGCCATGATGATTTTCAAGGTGGGTACGCCTTTCTTCATGTCCAAAGTATTGTCTTGTGATTATGCCTCGCTGATGGATGTGTTCAACGCTTCCGCCTTCTCATGGGGCAAGTTGGGCATCGCTTTCTGTGTCAGTGTGGCCATGAACACTATCTTTGCGCCAGTGATGATGACTTTCCATAAATGCACCGATATTCATATCGCTCAAACTGGCGGTACGGTGGCTGGTTTGCTGAAGCCCATGCTGATGAAGCAGATTCTCGGCAGCATCAACTGGGAGGTTCAATGGGGTGTTGTTTTCAAGAAAACCATACCTTTGTTCTGGTATCCTGCGCATACTATCACCTTCATCCTGCCGCCGAATTTGCAAGTGCTGTTTGCCGCTCTCTTGGGTGTTGCTTTGGGACTGATTCTGGCTATGGCAAATCCGCAGAAATAGCAAAATGAAGCGGTATGGCTTCTGCTTTTATAAACATACTGCTTGATTTTTTGCTATGTTGTGTTTCTATCTGATTTATCAACAAAATCCATCATTTATCAACAATTAAATGTTGGTTTAATTATTGCGTTGTGTTTTTTTTTATTTTTGCGGAATTGTTTATAATTGTAGCGATTTCTGAATGTTTTATTGATAAAAAAATATCTTTCAGCGTATGAAAAAAATATACTTTTTGACCATCGTTTTTCTCCTTTTCTCATTGGCTCTCAAAGGTCAGACAGTTTTGTCGGAGGACTTTGAAGGTGGCACCGATGTGGGTTGGCTCCCTGCCGGGTGGACCACTATCGATGCGAATAATGACGGCCGGAATTGGCGGTTCCACACCTACTCGGGAAATGGTGCTCAGATACATTCCGGTAACGGGTGTATGATTTCCGACTCGTGGTATAGTGGAATGGGCGCATGTACACCTGACAACTGGCTGATAACGCCCTCTGTCACATTGCCGGCCAACGCTGCGCTTTATTACTGGGTGATAGCACAGAACCATTATTATACGGGCGAGAATTATGGCGTTTACATATCCACCAACGGGGGAAACACCCCCAACGATTTCATCTCACTGTTCGAGGAAAGCTTTGTCCCGTCAACATACGAACAGAGGACCATTAGCCTTGCAGCATACGCAGGCCAGACTGTGCGTGTCGCCTTCAGGCATTACAATTGCTACGACCAATGGTGGATGAACATCGATGACGTGGTCATAACAAACGACCCATCGTCCGGTGGTGGCACTACTCCTGTGGATCCTGGACCTTCCGATAACTGTGCTCTGCAAATCCACTTGGAAAGAACTCTTTACTCTTCATCTTCCACCTATAGCGTCTATTATACGGTGAATGACAATTGGTCCAGCAGGACGCTGTTGGAACTGGATCCGTCAACCGCCTCGTTTGACACCACACTCTTGCTGCCACCTTCCACTACGTTCGAGTTGTGGGGAAGTACTGGTGGCAGCGATTTCAACTGTCAGATCACCGATGGCTCAGGAGGTGTTTATACGGGAAGTTATTATCCTAATTATAAGACACTTGATGCTTGTTCTCCCGTGTGTGATCTGTATGTGACGTATGGCTGTGGTGATACTCTTCGCAATATCAGCGAGCCTCGTTGGATACAAGTCTTTGCGGGTGATAATAATTATAACCCATGGGGAAATCTGTACCAAAGCAGCTGGACTGCGGTTGGACGAACTTACGGCACGATGATTCCTGTGTCAGCGGGTTTCCCTTTGCGCTTTGTATGGACAGAACCGGATGAGGTGAACCATAATTCCTTCTTTGTCATTCGTGATAATGCAACTAACCAGGAGCTCTTCAGAAAAAACGCCGGTGAGATTTTGCCCAATGGCGAATTTCTTGTCTATACACCAAACTGTGGTTCCTGTGCGGCTTCTGACCGTTGTCCTTTGACTATACATTTAGAGAGAAATGCCAACGATCCCGACCATCCCGGTGAATATATCTTGGAATACTTTGTGGGGGGTGATTACAGTGCTTCCCATGAGATTCATTTGGGCCCCTCGGAAAGCAGCAAGGACACCACTCTGATGCTATGTCCGGAAATCCCATTTGAGTTATACACTAAATGGGAAAGTGGCGTGGGTACTTATGGCGGTTCCGACTTCTCTGCTAGCTTTGAGAATGCATACGGGAATGTGGTCTATGACGGATATGCTCCTTCCTATACCACCGAAGATCCCTGTGCCAGGAGTTGTGAATATGCTTTAAGAGTGGGAGCTGCCACCAACTTGTCGAGTGTCAGTAGCACGTGGTTTGAAATATTTGAGGGTAATTCCACTACTCCGTCAAGAACTATAGGCCTTTCCAATTACACGAGTGGTACGTATTATTGGGCTATCCCTGTGATGGCAGGAAAAACCTACCGTTTTGTATGGCATGATCCAGATCCGGAAAATCACGCGACCTTTTTCAATTTGAGAGATCAGGATGATCAGGTGATATTTGAGAAAACCTCATACAGCGTATTGCCCGACGGCGAGTTCCTCGTTGTTACGCCCACTTGCCAGGCTGTGCTGATCACAACCAATCCCGTGAGCAATATCACTGAGTATTCGGCCAAAGGTGGTGGTACTGTCCATACCAATACTATAGACAATTACAACAGCAGTTATGGCATTGATTATGGTATTTGCTATGGCACCACTCCTAATCCGACGGTGAACGGTACTCATACCACTTCGCATTCGTACTCGAGCGGCAATTTCTCGTTTACCCATACCATGCCAAACCTGCAGGATAATACCACCTATTACGTGCGGGCGTATGTGACGTATATGGGTGAGACTACTTACGGTGATGTGGTGCAGTTCACTACCCCGCAGGCCTATTTCTGCCAGACTCCGTCCTCAGTGAATGTCTGGCCGCAGACGGGCAGTACCGTCTTGGTGGCATGGAGGGTCAATAATGTGACAATGCCCATTGAGTCATACACCCTGCAGTACAAGAAAGCAAGCGAGGCGGACTGGTCTGCGGAAATCGTTGTCGCTGACACGCAATACGTGCTCAACGGCTTGCAGTCCAGCACCGAGTACAACGTTCGTGTGCGCTCGACCTGTGCATCGGAGACGAGTTCCTGGAAGACAGGCAATTTCACTACCCCTGTGTCGATGATGGACCACCTGTATGTGGCTACAGACGGCAGCGGCGATGGCAGCAGTTGGGCAAATGCCATGAGTGGATTGTCAGACGCTTTGCGCCTGGCAGCGAGTATCCATCAGATGTACGATACCACGGTGACCATTTGGGTGGCTGCGGGTACCTACTACGGAGATGTTGATTCTCTACAGGCTTTCAAAATGTATGAGGGCGTGAACGTGTATGGCGGATTCGCCGGCAATGAGCCCGACAATTACGACCTTTCATCACGCGATTTTGATGCCAACGCCACCATTCTCGACGGCCAGAACAGCCACCGCGTGCTGTATCAGGACGGCTCCCCCACCCAAACTGTAGTCTGGGACGGTTTCACCATCCAGAATGGCGCTGCGAATTACACTTCCGGAAACACTTGGAGCGGGTATGGAGGCGGCGCCATCTTGGCGCAGGCCTTTGAAATGCGCAACTGCCGCTTCCTGCACAATTATTCTTATTCTGACGGCGGAGCCGTGCTGTTGAGGCCGAACGTGTCCAATCCGGCATTCAAATTCCAAAATTGTGAATTCAGCTACAATAGGTCGGATGATGAGGGCGGTGCTGTGGCTTCCAACACTTATATGATGGGTGCCAATCCGGACACGTTGGATTTGAATCTTATATTCGAGCATTGTGATTTCACGTATAACTCAGCGAATGAAAAAAGTGCGCTTGTGGACTTTTATGGCATACTTAAATTTTATGATTGTAAATTCAAATATAATTCGGCTGTGTCTCCAAGTAGTGGAGCTACTTATTCTGGTACTGTTGAGGGTGGCCGACTCTTTGTTAACTGTGAGATTAGTCACAATAAGGCTAATGAGTATGCGGGCCTTTCTAATTCTACGGCCTCTCTTTTGAACTGTATCATCGTGAATAATGAGGATGTGAATTCTTATCACGCATTTTCATCAGGTCTTTATAATTTCAGAGGTGTAATGACCAATTGTGTGGTATGGGGAAACAAGGTGGATGGAGTACCTGTTAATATTTATTCCACTATTTATGGATATGATGAAATGTTAATTCAGAACAGTGCTATCGAGGGTGGTTTCAACTTTGAAGGCAATCCTGATAACACTGTGATTACGTTGGCAAGCGAAAACTATGGTTATGAGCCGAACGTGAATTATCCCTTCTTCGCAAGCCCTGTGAATGGTGACTACCGCCCACGTGGACAGTCTGCCTTGGTGAATGCGGGTGTGGATTATCCTGACATGCCAACGCAAGACCTTGCAGGTGAAGCCCGTGTGTATGGTGGCACAATAGATATTGGCTGTTACGAATATCAGGGTGAGGACTATTGCATCGCTCCAGTTTTGATGGCTGTACAAGATCTATTGGGCTCTTCCGCCACCATCACTTGGCAGAACGCCAATCCTGATGAACCCTTACACTACGAATTGTCGTACAAGCAGGAGAATGAGGCTGCTTGGACAGTCTATCCCGAGCAACTCCATACTACATGGGCTATGCTGACCGGCTTGCAACCGCAAACCAATTATGTGGTCCGTCTGCGTACTTTCTGCGACGCCGGACACACCTCCGAATATTCCCCTGAACTGAACTTCACGACCAGCTGTGTGAATGGTTATATTCATACCACCCTTGTGAATGAGGACGATGACCGCTATTGGACTTTTAGTGGTTTACCCTTTGATGAGGGCTATTCCTATTCACAGCAGATTTTCAGGGCGGACGAAATGGGTGCTGCAGGTACTATTGATACGATATATCTGCAACATGACCAGACCTCCCAGGCGGCTGTGCGCAATGTGGACATCTATATGGCGCAT
>CACXXY010000119.1 GCA_902771655.1 uncultured Bacteroidota bacterium
AACACCTACATTCAGCGCGAATACTACCTCAGCAACAGTGTATTGTACAAACCCTTCAAACAATGGCAGCTTTCGTTAGCCAACGACCTGTTCTACAACAACATGAATGCCAACTTGCGGGACTTTGCCAAGCCGAGTCGTTTCAATTGCCTGACGGTGTTGGCCACCTCTTTCAACTCCAAGTACATTAACCTGTCAGCCAACTTGCTGCACACCTACGTTTACAATCATGTTGAATTAGGCGAAGCGGCCAAAAACGAAAACCACTTCTCCCCTTCCGCAGGCATCAGCATTATGCCGCTTGGCAAGCGGGATTTCACCATCCGGCTATTATACAAAAACATCTTCCGCATGCCCTCATTCAACGACCTATATTATCGCGAAGTGGGCAATATCAAGCTGAATCCGGAAAAGACGAACCAATTTAACGCAGGCGTGACCTACGAGCATTCCTGGCTGGGCAGAATTGACCTTTCCGCTGCTACAGATGTCTATTATAACCTGGTGAAAGACAAGATTGTAGCCATTCCCAACCGCAACCTTTTTGTATGGAGCATGATCAATTACGGCAAGGTGAATGTGCTGGGTGCCGATGTCAATCTTCAGTTTTCTTGTAGAGTAGTCAAACAACTGAAAATCAGTTTGATGGGATCCTATTCTTTCCAGCGTGCTTTGGATATGACCGATCCTGAGAGTAAAACTTACGGACATCAGATACCCTATACCCCACTCCATTCGGGTTCCGCCGCCATCAACTTCCAAACGCCTTGGTTCACTGTTGGGTACACCGTTATTGCGTCAGGCATCCGTTATGCTTTGGGGCAGAATATTCCCGCCAACCAATTAGACCCCTACGCCGACCAGAGTGTCTTTATCGGCCATGATTTCAACATCAAGGACAAAGTGACGCTTGGTTTCAAAGCGGAGTTGCTGAATATCACCAACGAGCAATATGAGATCGTCCGCAACTATCCCATGCAAGGCCGCAGCTTCCGCATCAAGCTGATGCTGAGGTATTAAGGAAAAAATTTTGGAAAAACGACAATTTAAAGTTCAGAAATCCACAATTAAGGTGAAGTGTTTTTAAATGCTATTCCTGTTGTATCAATATATTTCCCTGTTTGGAGAAATTCTATAATACTTTTGATAATCTGTGACAAGGGATTTTCTACTTTTGCCATCTTTTTCTCATAGTAAACATATTCTTCCAACACGACATCTTTATGAGCCTTAAATGTGTTTTTTTTGAAATTTTTACGGACCAGAATACTCACATTGAAAGGATAATTAGCATCATGTGTAACATAAGTTTCTGCGTTACTATTGTGGTTCGTTATCCTCAATGATGCATATAAAGTTTTTCCGCTTTTATCTTTTATTCTTACCTCACCATATTTGCTGGCACCTTCTGAATCTGAAATACCAAGCGTATTACGCAAATTTGTAAGAAAACCGAAAGGATCTGTAATACCATTATATTTTTCTGCTAAAATTTTCAACTTCGGTATTGCAATTTCAGAATTTATCTGTATATTTGCACCACCATTTGTCCGAGAAGGCTTAGTGAACCTTTGAGTTCCTCTTATAGAGTTCGGATAGATGGTTTTTTTGTTTTTATCATTTTGCATTTCATTGTAATTTAATGTTATATCAACTCTCATTTTAAGAGATACCATTTTAAATTCAACATGCAAATATATAAAAAATAATAATTAAATTTATAATATTTATTTATACACAATTATACATTTTTACTCAATATAGAACAAGTATTTTTATTTCGGCGTATTTGGTATCCGAAATCTCAACAATTTCAAAAGTACTACAAAAAGAAAGTGAGGATGTCCACAAGCAATCGTGAGCTTCTTTATTTTGCAGTACAGGTTTGTCGGGAGCCTTGGATACGGATAACTGAAGTTCACGATTTTTTTATGCCCTTCTTTATTGCTTCGATAAAGATGGCGGTGAGGAATATGGCGGGTTAAGGAAAGCATACCCCACATTGCGCTACGCTTATGCGGGGTTAATAGGATTGCACGCTTTCAGCACGATATTACCTTTTTACTCCTCCGGAGCGAACATCGGATCCCAAGGCGGCAGCATGATGGGTTTCTGCTTGATGAGAGTCTTGATTTTGGCAGGAATGTATTTTTCCTCGACCACCACACGGAACATGTACTCGTTGAACCATTCGTTGGTCATAATGAGAAAACCGTTATGTCCGTAAGAGCTGCCCCAGCTGTTCTCCACCATCCACTTGAGGGGTTTGCCATTGGCATCCAAATCTACCGCACACAAGGTCATAGCATGGGAAGAACCACTGGCAAAAGTAGCCACTCTTTGCTTCTTCGTCATGTTAAAACTGGTACCGAAAAGAGAGGCATAATCATAGTTGTTGACATCCAACCAGCCTTTGTCACGGTCCAAAAATTTGCCCACATCACAGGAGAAATACATCATGGTGCTGTCTTTGATGGAAGCGATGGCGATGGGTGCGATTTCGTCCATCGGCAAATTCAGGTAAACCCAGTTCTTGCCATCATACACATGGCGGTCATACTCTATTTCATATACCTTATAATACTCGCGGGTGGGATCATTCATGATCATGTAATACTTCGAAAAGTCCTCATTAACAAACTTCTTGAAGAAAGACTGCGGTGTGTAAGTGTCGGTGGATACAGCCTTGCCAGAAGCGTCACGCTGGGTCCAAGTGAATTCTGTGGGAGGCTCACCAATAGTCATCACCAAAATACGGTAGATGGTCTTCAACATCTCAGTTTTACGGTCTTGCAGCATCTGTTCCGTAGTGCTCTTGTTGTTCGCCATATCACGCAATTCAAGTCCAAACTCACGCAATTTCAGCGACAGGATATTGGACATTCTGGAAGTGCTGTTGCTACTGAAAGTCTCTGGCATAACATCTTTCGGCACAAGACCGTATTTGGTCACCAAGTCGGCCACACCTGTGAACTGTCCGCCATCACCAATGGGATTCTTGAACAGCCATTCCACATACTTGTCTTCCATAGACCTAACTCTGTGATCCAATATAGCCTGCAAAAACAGATTGGATTTCTCCAGCTGATCCCAGAAGAAAGTATAAGCTTGTGAGAATTGGAAATCAGCAGGCAGGTTGTGCTTGGCAATGGCTTTGGAGCGCATCACGTTCATACCCGTGAACATCCAACAGCGGCCTGATGATTTCTGGTCAGTAACGGCCTTGGAATTTACCTTGTTGGAGAAATGGTCGTCGAAAGCAGTGCTATTGTCAGCATTGGCCGCCAATTTGTTGATATCGTTGGCGACAATGGCATTGCGCAAAGCCTTGTTTTCTGGCGTATTCTGATAGCCAGACTTGATTTTGGACAGCATTTCCGGAGTGATGCCGCCATTGGCACTTTGGGCCTGTACACCCAATACGCAGAGTGCGGAAAAGATAAAAAGGAACAGTTTTTTCATACTATATTTTGATTTTAAGATTATGCTGATGCAAAAGTACAACAAATTTATTTCACCTGTAGCTTTTTTGTCACTATACCTTTCATTGTCCGTACCTCCAGCAAATAAATGCCTTTCGGCAAAGTTTCAAGCGACAAAGTGGCCTGGTCTTTCCCTTCTCCATTCTTACATAACAAACTCTGTCCCAACATATTATAAACATCAAGCCGCAAAATGGGCTCAGAAGCACTGATATAACAACTTGAAGAGGCGGGATTCGGATAAAGCACTAAACTTAAATTTTCGTGATTTGCGGACACAGCAGTCTGTGTTGAATCCGGCACATAACATGGCAATTGTTCGGATGCCAACGTAACCACCGGACTGTAACTCACAAGTCCTAAATTTGCCTGGTCCTGCTGATGGAAAATCACACTCTCAGCGTATGATTCTGTATCCTCGCCCCAATAATTGCCAATCGCTGTCAAATTGCTGTTGGCATTGTTGTACAAGTCATATTCCTCGCCGCCATTGCCATTATCATAGATGCAGTTATATCCATAATCTTCTGCTGTACCCATATCGACAGAATGATAATAAATAGCTGTAACACCCCATAAATTTCCCGTGATAATATTCCGACGCAACTTGGCGGCACAAGTCTCATCACTGCCATAAATGCTGATACCACTGCCACCATTCATCGGGTTTGTTTCCAAGTTATTGTCTCTAAAAATATTATCTTCAATAATAGAATAAATATTGTTTCCTTGTTGATTATAACCGTAACGGTTGTTTTCGATGACATTGCCTCGAATGACCGCCTTGGTATTCCCCACATTCATCAAGTTTGCGATGACAATGCCGCCAGACATGGAAGAACAGCCAACAATAGTATTATCTTCAATGAAAATGGTATCGTTGACACTACCAGGTCCCAAATTGAGTTGTGGCTGATTAACATTACTTAAAACATTGTGATAGAATTGGTTATTTCTGATAATTGGAGATCCCATCACATTAACTCCTGAATTAACCGCTGCTGACTGATTATCATGAAAATAGCAATTCCGGATAATCGGATTGCAATTCATATATTTGATAACCTGTGAGTTGAAATAACGAAATTCGCAATTGTCAAAAGTTATCGGGCTGTTGCTTACCAAAATCTGCTGGCAATATTCCACCAACAAGTTGGAAAGTATGGAGACCTCAGCATCTTCAAAGCGCAGTTCGAAAAGGGTGGATGACGCATCTGTGGTGACGCCACTGACAATCAGCTTATCATCCCGTGATGCACAGCACACACATCCGTGCACTTGGATAGAAAGCTCCGCATCCATATAGATTTCCATTGTGGCAGCATCCAGCAACAATGTATCATTAGCCGCCAAAGTCAAATCCTGATGCACCTCATATACTCCTGGCTGTGAAGATGTTACAGTCCCAGAAGAGTCGTATAACAAATCATTGAAAGTCAATGTTATGCCCGTTCCCGGACTTACTATTTGTGCGTATGTGATGGCATAACAAGCACAAAAAACAAAAAGTAAAATTCTTTTCATTATCATTAGATTACTTAACTCAAAGTATTGTTATTTTTTCGGTATTAAAATCAACACTGAAGAAACGATTTTCTTTGCCATTGGTGATTCCTATTATCGGGGCACGCAATGTCTTATTATAGCGGCCTGCCTGCTCCATTACCTCTTGAGTTAGCTTGACATGCGGCGCCTTACACTCCACCACCATCCATGGCTTACCTTCCTCGTCAAACACCACTAAATCGTAGCGACGTGACAGCCCATTCATGATGATTTCGCGCTCCACGGACAGATGCGAAGCGGGAATTTTCTTCACCGTGAGCAGAAACTGGATAAACTGCTGGCGCACCTCTTCTTCAGGGGTCGCGGGTACCCATTTCCTTCGCACAGGATCGAAGAATTCCCTGTTATCTGCTGTTATCCGTTGTTTGATCATTGCATTTACCAATATATACAGAATTCAAAGTTCAAAATTCAAATTATAATTTTCAACTTTCAGTTTTCAGTTTTCAACTTAAAAAACTCCCTTTGAGGGTGCAGCCCGAAACTCCTCTTATTCTCTTTCCCGCAGATATATCTCCTCCAGCACCTTCTCCTCATTCTCCCAGCATAAATCTTCCGCCGCTATCTTGCAATTGGCTTTCATTTTGTTATACAACTGTTTATCATTCACCAGTTTATTTATTTTTTTCGCAATGTGTTCAGCTTGGGCATCTTCCACAATCAAGCCTACTTGATACTGCTGGATAATACGCGCACGCTCCACCAAATTTGACGCCACCAGCGGAGTTTCAGCTTTAATGTATTCAAAAATTTTATTAGGCAAACTGAATTTGGCGTTCAGGCACACATCTTGATCCAAATTGATACCAATATCAGCCAAATAAGTGTAATTGAACAGTTTTTCCGGAGAAACACGGGGCACAAAAATCACACGCTTCTCCAATTGCAGCTCTTGCACTTTCTGCTTCATTTTAGGAACGACAGGACCAGCTCCCACCACCAACAACATAGCCTTCTGGTCAACCAGCGGCATGGCCTCTATCAGCTCCACACCACCTCTGCCCTCAATCAAGCCATTACCCTGAAGAATCAGAACAACCTTATCCTCAGGAAGTTGCAACGATTCACGGTTTTCTGTCACGGGAGGAGTAGTTTTCGGAGGAATATTTCGCACCAACTGCGGACGAACCCCGTATTCCTTTTCATATTGCTCTACTATAGACTGACTTACCGTAATGACATCCTTCAGCTTAGGAAAACATAATTTTTCAATGCCATGCCAAATGTGCCATACAAATGGTCTATTGGCAATAGACAGTTCCCCACAAAAATATTCATGGCTGTCATACACTATTCTTTTTCTTTTCAGCCTGCTAATCAGAAAATTAGGCAACAAAGTGTCCAAATCATTGGCTACAAATAAATCGAAACGATGAAAGAGCAGGTAGAAGAATAGCCTGATATTGTATTCCGCATAAAACAGTCCTCCTTTGCGAAACAGCAGTCGCATTCTATGCATTTTATAGGCTCGGGGAGCCAATTTTTCAGATTCTTTGTAGCGTCGGCCCACAAGGGTAACATCAAACCCATTGCGTGTCAAAAAGTTACATACTTTATCAACACGCGGGTCTGTATAGAGGTCATTGGTGACGGACAGAACAACTTTATTGTTCGTCTTTGCCATGGCAATTCTTGTATTTTTTTCCGCTACCACAGGG
>CACXXY010000120.1 GCA_902771655.1 uncultured Bacteroidota bacterium
CGGGTTGCGGGCGGAGTTCTGGAAGCGGCGCATCGCGGTGTGGGTCAATGTGGACGACCTCTTCGACTGGAACCGCAACGCGACCGTAAACGCCAATCCGTATTACAGTTACAGCGACTCCACGCGCGTGAGCTATAGGGCGCGGACGGTACGGTTCGGGCTGTCGTTCAAGTTCGGGAAGATGGAGTTGGAGGGTTCGCAGGCCGGTCAGGGCCAGGGGGAAAGGAGGAAGGAATAAGGCAAAAGGCAAAAGGCAATAGGGCCGAGGGTCAAGGGTCAAGCCACCCGCTCGCGAAGGAGTTCCATCGCGTCCTCCACGTACATGCCGTGAAGGTCAATGCGTATAGTATGGCTGGTTGTAGGCATGGTTTTGGGTTACTGTTTTCTCCACTCTCCTTCCGCAAAATAGTATTGTCCTGGCGGGAGTTGCACGGAAGGGAGAATCACCTCACGACGCCAGAATCGGCTGGATAAAGTGATTGTTCGTACTACGCGGTCGTAGTATGTCCTTGCTTCGCAGAAAGCAGTGTCACGGGTGTTATCGATGACCACGGTCGGAAATTCTGGTAGATCGTACATCAGGAAAAGCTCGCGCGACCAAGCCGAGAGGCTGTCCGAATATATGGCGGCAACCACGTCACAAGTGTCATTGTTTGACGTGTTGCCGTAGGGAACCTTAAGGCGTATGCAATCGGTGCAGTACAATTCACAATATAAGCCGTTCGAGTGTCGTGTCACACCTTGAATCGGCTTGAAAAATCTTGCGGGCCACTC
Organism: uncultured Bacteroidota bacterium; assembly: GCA_902771655.1. Classification (GTDB taxonomy): domain Bacteria; phylum Bacteroidota; class Bacteroidia; order Bacteroidales; family WCHB1-69; genus RUG11690. The sequence continues at coordinate 775 of CACXXY010000120.1, forward strand.
CTTTTTGAACTCTTGAATTAAGTTGCTGCACTTCTTCATCTGCTGGTTCAGCACGGTCGTGTCTTTGTGCTCTACGGCGTAACAGAGACTATCAGCCATCTGCACCAATCGAGCGGTGCGACCATATTCCGGTTCCCAGGCGGAGGCTAGTTTTCTCCGGTGGTTGAAATAGTATGTGGTGCCGTCAAGGCCTAACGGTTTACTCTCCATATGCGTGGCCGTCATCGTGGCTAGATTGAAAAGTTCGGACAATATTTTGCAAGTTTCTTCCGAAACCGACAACTTTTCGATATCCACAGAGACCACTTTCAACGGGTTGTAACCGCTTTTTCTCAAATACTCGCTCAGAGCCATATAAACACTCCGGTCCGCTTTGGTCAAAATCAATTGGTTTTTGCCAATTTCCAGTGCGTATTCCGCTGAAAAGGAGGGCGCACAAAGAAAAAATGTCTTATATTCCACGTTCCAAATGACATTTCCGCTTTTATCTTCCGGAAACATTAGCTGGAACAGGGTCTCGTCGCCGTGTTTGTTGCTGCTGTATATCCCATACGACTCCGGAGTGAGGAAATCCTGTGCCCTGCCGCACAATACTGCGGCCAACAATGCGAGAATCAAGGTGGTTTTGCGCATGATGATAGTGGTTTCTTGTTTTATGCCGCGAAGATACACTTTTTTAATTTCCACGTATCACGCGGATCTCACGGATTTTTGACGTTCCGACGCTGCTTAGCTTCTCAACCATATCACGGTTTCGCCTTCGTTCAAGAATGACGGGGCAACCTCCACTACTCGTGGGGCGCGGAATCGGCGGACGGCCTCTTTTAGGGCGGCCCCCCGGTTGTAACCGTGAATCACGACGATCTTCTCCGTTCCGCGCGGGGCACGTGCCACCCGCTCGCGAAGGACTTCCATCGCGTCCTCCACGTACATACCGTGAAGGTCAATGCGTATGGTATGGTTGGTAGTAGGCATAAGTTGGTTTTTGTTGGTTGGTTTAGAGCCTCACTCGTTAAGATGCTTTACCAGAAATTCACGCATCGTCTCTGTAGAGATATCATATATCGGACTCATTTGCGAAAAGCCGTTGTCAATAGGAATCCGGTTGGTCGAGAGCATTATCATCAAGGACTTGGAAGAGAGTTTATGTCCGGAATAATTCACAGCCGCTTCGATACCGTCACGTAGGGAGTGCCCGGCTTTCACAATAGAGTAAATATCATAGTAGTCTCTGTATTTAAGCCTGCGCAGCATCACCTCCAGCTTCATGGCAAGTATAGAAGCGATATCGGCTAAATATATATTTCCTTGATATTCAATTCTTTGGTTGGCAGGGGAATAATTGTTGCTTACAAAAAAAGAGAGTTTCACCCCATTGACCACAAAAGCGACTTGGTCAAAACCGAGGATGTCACGATGTTGTATTTCGCCAACCTTTTCTTGGATCTCTTTCTCAATCGTAGGCCAGTCCACCTCGGGCTTCTCCGCTTTGGAGATTCGCCACAGCATAAAATCCAAATCCTCACTCATTCGGTGGCCCAGCTGTATGGCTAAAGCCGTACCGCCGCACAAAGTGTAGGGTTTGATGCATTCCAGTTGTGACACGTTGTCGATGATGGCTTCAATGTTCGGGGTTAATCCTTTACGCATAGTGAGTTATTTTTTTCAGATGTGACATTTCCTGGCGTTGGAGGAACGCTTCAGGTTTTTTGATGTGGAAGAAGACGAGCGCGATCATCACATTCAGGTCGAAAAGGTACTCCCCTTGGACGGCCATATTCTCACGCCATACTTTTTGAATGTATTTTTTAGGGAAAAGTTCGAATAATTTTGCGATATCATCCATGTCGAGATGCACAAACACTTTTTCGATCAGCAATTCATCAGGCAGATTGTTTGCCGTGACATTGTCGTAAGACCAGAAAGCGTGTGCCTGCTCCAGTCTCTCGAACAACTCTCGTCTGAGACTCTCCTTGTATTGCCGGATTTTGTATTCGTTCTGGATTTTCAGGATTTTGCCTTCGGGAAGAGCAAACAGAGATTCGATTTTCAGGGACAATGGAAGTGTTATTTCTCTTTGGTCAAGCACAATGTAGCTCAGCATCTGACGTGAAACACCCAATTCCCTCGCCAACGCTGACTGGTTGTAATGGTCTCTAACCATCAATTTGCTGATATATTGCCCTGCACTTTGTTTCAAAACAGTAATTATAATAACGAACGTGCAAAAATACAAAAAATGTCAACTAATGGGTTGACAAAAAAATCATATTTGCATTTTTTAGTGAAATGTGAAAGTGATCAGTGAACATTTTTTTCTCTGGATACGCGAAAATCGCGGATATATCTGTGCGGATGCATACAATTAATATTTTGTGCTATTTTTGCAGCGCTGTTCTGCCATAATGTTTTACGGACTTCGCATTATGGTGGCGGCAACTCGAAAAAGGATATTTTGGAGTCCCCATTGTAAAAATAGGCAAGAAGACTGTTATGAGAAAAACTTCTATCCCATTTGTGACCGTTTTTTTGATTTCATTTATCGTTATGCTCAGTTTTGAATTCGCCGAAGCTCAGCATTACGGGTGTGTTCAAACTTTGAAGCAGACTGGCGTATATGCCGGAGTCCCGGTGCCTTTAACCATCATAACCGATGGTAAACCTGAGGACGTTTTTCTCACCGCATCTGTTGGCGTCATTAAAGACTCCTACTTGACCGTACCTGATTCAATGGTTGGCAAAAAGGTCAAGATCTCCGTAATGAAAAAGTCTTCGAAAACAGAGACGGAGATAGGAAGTTCCACTTTTTTTGTGTACAAAGTGCCCAATCCCTTTCTCGTTATTGGTCCCCGTGCGAGAGGCGGCTACCAAAATCGTGGCGACCTTCTTTTTTATCCGAAAATTCGAGCCACAATGGAGGGGAATTTCCCGTATGACATCAAATGGGAAGTCATCAATTTCCGAGCAATCGTGATAAGTGGCGGAAAAGTGGTTGCCGATGAGGATTGCCGTGGCGATATGCTGACTGAGAAACTGCAAGCACTTATCCGCGATTTGCCGGGACACTCCACTGTCGTTTTTGACAATGTGGTGGTCACATCGGTTGTGGGCACGCGCGTACTGAAAGGCTTTACGGTTGTCATTCGTGATGAAGAAACAGAGGAAACAGCTGACGATGATGAAAATCTTGTTGATTTTGCGGAACAGATGCCCGCATTTCCAGGTGGACAGGAAGTATTGAATGCCTATCTGGCCAAAGAAGTGAAGTACCCGGAAGTGGCAAAGGCACACGGCGTGAGCGGGACTGTTGTGGTGGAGTTTGTGGTAGAGAGAGACGGGAGCATCAGCAATGCGACAATCAAAACCCCACTGTTTCCCCCGTGCGACAAGGAGGTTCTGCGAGTCATCTCCTCTATGCCAAAGTGGATCCCCGCAAGGAATAAAGGTGTGCCTGTCAGATCCTTTTCGCAGATTCCGGTGACGTTTCAGCTGAAATAACATTCCAGCTGAAATAAATAATAATTATAGAAACAACTACCAAACCATACCACAATGATCAAAAACAAGCAAGACATCCGAATTGAAATCGTTGAAAACAGCGGCAACATTGAAGGCCGTATCAGCAAGGACATCATCCTCACGCCCGCGGAGATGCTGGAGCGTGCATCGATGTTCAACATCATCACCCTTCCTTCCGGCAGCCGCATCAAGGAGCATCCGCACATCGAGGATGCTGAGATCTACTACATCCTGGAGGGGGAGGCCGAAGTCACCGACAATGGCACAACCGCCACTATGCGCGCCGGCGACGTGATGTTCACCGGCGACGGCGCCCGCCACAGCATTGCCAACCACAGCGGGAAAGACGTACGGTTTCTGGCGTGCATATTGAGAATGAAGAATGAAGAATGAAGAATTGAGAATTGAGAATGGAGAATGGTGCGAAGATTACTTCGAAGAGGCCGACAAGACGCAGTGCCTCCTTGTCGTATTCAGGCATCAAGGAGATGGATATGGTCGGATGTGTGACGGTTCCGTCCTTTCCCCAGCCCGTTTTGCTATAGAATGCTGCAAAGAGCGGATTTCCTTCATCAGAGCGGGATCGGTGTGCGCATCATAATTCACCGTGTCATAATCCAAATACCACAAATCACATAATTTCGAATTGATACAATCGAAATACTGCAAATTTTCCTCGGGTGTTACCAATTCTTGCGTCAGTGTGCCGTCCGCTAGAAGCGTTGTTTCCACATATAGACCTTTTGCCAAAATCGAAGGGAGCAACCAGTTCTGCGATTTTGCCAACCCCGATATCTGACGATCGTAATAATCATCTTCATAATAATACGTCCCTGTGCCCAATTCCTTTACTTTACGAAGCGGATTGAACCACGCTTCCATACCGTAACACACTACCAATGAATCTGTGAAAAATTTGTGGTGAGGGTAATCGCTGGTCACCGCATATTTGCCTTGAAACCTTCTTACACAAAACCAATTTCTGGGCATATTTCCGAGATTGTTCTGTGTCAGGGTCAGGTCAGGAAAAAATTCTCTATAATAACGATAATCGGCCCCTAATGTAAACCATTCTGTCCCGCTGAAATCGGGTTCGTTTGCGTAGTATTTGCCAAAAATTTGTTCTAAACAGTGTTTGCACCAATAGAAGCTGGAAATGCAGGTGTCATACGTACTGCAGGTGTCGCATTTGTAAAAATGATAACTTCGCCAGATGTATTGGGTGCCGTTCTCCATAAAAGGTTGGCGGAGTTCGTATGAGAGAGTGTGTTTGTCTTCCGAACAATAGATCAATGCGGCGGGCACAAGCTTTCCGTTCACAGGAGCGTTAAATGTGGAGATGCCGGTGGTGTCACAGTCAAATGGCGAACCTGATTGAGCCCTGCCGCACAATACCGCGGCCAAAAACGCGAGAATCAAGGTGGTTTTGCGCATGAGGATGGTTTCTTGTTTTATGCCGCGAAGATACATTTTTTTAGTGAACAGTGATAATCCTATAAGTCATTGGAAATCAGAAAAAGCTTGATCCTTATTAACTAAAAATAGTTAAAAATCATTGATTATAAATATGTTATAAAAATTTTATATCTTTGCCGCGGATAATAAATCATACCATGAAAGGAGAAATAAGCACAATACAACTTCCAATTGTTGATTTGAATGTGATTCAAAACAAGATATACTTTATCAGGAATCAATACGTTATGCTATTAGTTCTTCTTTGGCGGAATTGCAATCTACAATAAGACAATCAACGCCAGATGCTCCATCGCATCCGATTGGATTCCGAATCAAAGAATGATATTTTTTATACACGGATTATCACTAATATGGATTGATTCATTTGACAAACAATAAAACCATACCACAATGATCAAAAACAAGCAAGACATTCGGACTGAAACCGTGGAGAACAGCGGCAACATTGAAGGCCGTATCAGCAAGGACATCATCCTCACGCCGGCGGAGATGCTGGAGCGTGCGTCGATGTTCAACATCATCACCCTCCCGTCTGGCAGCCGCATCAAGGAGCACCCGCACATCGAAGATGCCGAGATCTATTACATCCTGGAAGGGGAGGCGGAAGTCACCGACAATGACAAGACCGCCATTATGCGCGCTGGCGACGTGATGTTCACCGGCAACGGCGCCCGCCACAGCATCGCCAACCACAGCGGGAAGGACGTACGGTTTCTGGCGTGCATTTTGAGAATGTAGAATGTAGAATGCAGAATTATGAATTATGAATTAATACTGGTGCGTTAATTTTTTGAATTTTATTGTAACTTATTGATTATATATAAATTATAGCGTTCTTTGACAAAATCGATTTGAAATTCTTTCGTAT
>CACXXY010000121.1 GCA_902771655.1 uncultured Bacteroidota bacterium
CCTTATAATAGTAATATTTATTTTGATTATACTTGTGATAGTTTACTAACAATTCATATTCCTCAAAATGTTTATAATCAGATTAAAGAAGGGGATACTATTAAAAAAGAGGTTAATGATTGTAATGTAGTGATAGGTTGTAAATAACCAAAACACAAAGGAAAACGGCGTTGGATTCGATTTTGCCCGCAGACCTGACGGCCTGCGGAAACACGTCCGTACACGCCTGTGCTACCGAGCCCGGCAAACCTAACGGCCTGCCAACATTCGCGACCGACAACAGATTGATATACAAACCGATACAATACTTTCCTTTCTGAAAAAATCAATTGATTTAGCCATTTTCAGTATTTCTTCAGCATTTTTTTGCCCGAACCCCAACTGGTGGAAATGCTGACGCAGGTGAGGAACCCTCGCTGGGAATCGGCTCAAATCATTGCGAAAAACAGGGATTATCGGCTCAGGGTGAGCCGATAATTTGCGAAAAATTACTATTTTTGCACCGATACGGAATAGAACAACCTGCACGCTATCAAGCAGATATTCATTTCGCAGTACGAATTTGCCACAGAAGAGTATTTTTAACGGAGAATAGATATGGACTTCAACAACAAAATTGCCGTCGTCACGGGCGGCGCGCAGGGCATCGGACGATGCATCGCCGAGGAGTTCCGGAAAGCCGGGGCCACCGTTTGTGTCATCGACAAGCAACCGAGCGACCATTTCGTTGGCGACCTTGCCGACAAGGAGGTGCTGGAACGGTTCGCCAAGGAGGTGATTGCGAAGCACGGTCGTGTGGATTGCCTCGTCAACAATGCCCTGCCGCTGATGAAGGGGCTTGCGGAGTGCAGCTACGAGGAGTTCCAGTATGCCCTGAGCGTGGGCGTGACAGCCCCGTTCTACCTCGCCAAACTCTTTGCCCCGCACTTTGCGGAGGGTGCCGCCATCGTCAACATCTCCTCCTCCCGCGACCGTATGAGCCAGCCGCAAACCGAGAGTTACACGGCCGCCAAGGGAGGCATCGCCGCGCTGACTCACGCGCTGGCGGTCAGTCTGGCGGGGAAGGTGCGTGTCAACTCCATCTCCCCGGGCTGGATCGACACCCAATACACCGTCTATAAAGGCCCTGACGCTGTGCAGCAACCGGCGGGACGCGTGGGCAATCCCTTGGACATCGCCAATATGGTGCTGTATCTCTGCTCCGACAAGGCCGGCTTCATCACCGGCGAGAACATCTGCATCGACGGCGGGATGACCCGCCAGATGATTTACCACGGGGAGAATGGGTGGAGTTTGTCGCCGATGCAATGATGATAACTGAAAACACTTTTTGAATTATCTCTTTGAATCTTGTAAATATCCCATCTGCGTATTTTTGCGAGTGCTGCGGGCGTATCATTTTTTCGCAGACAACGCAGATTATCATACCAATCTTTGCAAGACCAAAGGACTATTTTTTACGCTCACGGGCATCGAGATGCCCTACTGGCCGGTGTATGGCATCAAGATGCTGGCGCGGATGGGAGTAAAATAAACAAAAATATGCTGTTTTCTGCATTTTTCATTCACTTTTTTGCTATTTTTGCCGTCTGAAATCAACACGGATTTCAGCGGCTATCGAATGTAAACAGTTCCCTCATTCGCAAGCCGGACAAAAAAAGTGGAACTGGCCATCAAATCCGCCAAATATAGAATAAGCATTTGATTGACATATATTTAGAGCGTTAGCTTTTATTCTCGCAACAGAAATTTCGCCAAAATTTATCCTGTAGAATAAAGAAAACAGCAATAAAAGATAACCACCGCCACGGCGTGGGTTTATCTTGTTGTTTTCTTGGGTGTTTGGCGACACCTCTGTTGCGGACAAGTGGCCCGCGCCACTTGTATCTGAACAACAACAATATTCACCAGCAACAGAAATTTCGCCAAAATGACTGTACACGAAGAAGAACTCCTGCGCCGTATTCGGGAGTTGGAAAAAAGGAACGGCTACTTGAACCAACAACTCAAGGAACACCGCTATGGCCTCACGTGGATAGACGTGCCCGAAGCCTTTGAAAAAGCCTCCGAAAACAAAATCCCCATCTTGGAGGAGGTGAAAGATAAATCGTTCACCGATGGCAGGGAGAAGCCGACACACATCTTGATTGAGGGTGACAACTACCACGCGCTCACCTGCCTGCAATACACTCACAAGGGGAAAATCGATGTCATTTACATTGATCCGCCATACAATACGGGCAGCGATGGTTTCACCTATAAGGACAAGCGCATCCTCACGGAATATCCCGACGGCACGCCTGTACCCAAAGACCATCCGTTACGCCACAGCTACTGGCTCTCTTTTATGCACAAACGCCTTGAATTAGCCAAGAATTTGTTGAGCGATGACGGAGTGATTTTTATTTCCATAAATGAAGAAGAATATGCGCAATTAAAGTTGTTGTGTGATTCGATTTTCAAAGAAAACAATTACATAACAACTATCACGATAAAGGTACGGCACGAGGATAGAATTCTTAAAGGTGATAAACCTGTCCATGAAACAACAGAACTTCTACTGATGTATCAAAAAAGCTCATCCTTCCGAATTCAGAAACGGACAAAAGACAATTCAAGACCAACAGGTTACAAATATAGAATCACAGAATTAATAAATAATCCTAAAATCATAGATCTAGGAGGCAAGAGAGTATCTGTTTTTCACCCCGGAGAATATAAAATCGAAGAGTGTGAAGAAAGTTTTGACAATCTTAAAAAAATAAATATTCGAGGTTCTATCAAGGCTGGTAACAGTTCGGGAAGATTCCACATGGCATATCTCGAAGATAGAAGGAATGATTATAATGTCTTATATAAAGTTCCTGATATAGGTGAAGATGGTCTTGGCCATCGCTATTTTCTTTCCAGAAAAGACAGCCGACAAGCTAACGGTTCTTATTTTCAAGGTTCGCCATTGTCTAGACAAGATTTGAAGGAAATCCCTTATCCTAATTTTTATGATTTCGAGCCTGAATTCAACACTGTAGGTCAAGAAGGAGGTGTACCTTTTGGAGGAGGGAAAAAGCCAATAGCCTTTATCGAACAATTGTTAAAAATATATACCAATAAATCAAGCTTTACTGTATTGGATTTCTTTGCCGGAAGCGGTTCAACAGGGCATTGTATTCTCAACATGAACTCATCTGGAGGGAATCGACGTTTTATTCTGGTACAAACACCAGAATTAACTTACGAGATTAAAAATGGCAAAAAGGTGCCAAAAAAAGGTGCAATTGATGTTTTTGTTGCTGGTTATGAAAGAATTGTAGATGTTACATATCAACGTTGCAAAAATGTAATGCAAGGATACACCAACGCTAAAGGCAAAAAAATCGACGGCTTAGGTGGGTCGCTCAAATATTACCGTACCGCCTTCACAGGTACAGGCAACCCTCTTCGCGACCCCATTATGCTTCCTTCCGATGAAGACCGCATTTCTCTCGCCAAAAATGCCGGCGTGCTGGTCTCATTAGCGGAAAACACTTTGTATGAAATTGTCAAAAACGATTACTATCAGATTTTCACCAATAACCATGGCAAGTTTTCAGCTGTATATTTGCAGGAAGATTTCAAAAAATTTGAAGATTTCAGGCAGGAAATTGAGAAATTAGGCGGAAACGTGACGGTGTATGTTTTCAGCTGGAGCAACAATCCCGACGGCGCCAATGCGTTTATGCACCTACCCAACGTAGATGTAAAATCCTATCCCAATGCCATTTTGGATGCCTATAAAAGTGCCTTGCAACAAATCGAAAGCCCAAAATAACCCTAAAACTGTCAAGAAATGAATCCATATACTTTTCAAGCAAACGCAATAGAAGAACTTCTTCGCAAATTCAAACAACTTTGGACATCGCCACACCATCCCGCACAACTGGTGCTCAAATCGCCCACGGGTAGCGGCAAAACCTTCATGATGGCGAATTTCATAAGCCAGCTCGTCAACCAACCCGACTGGCAACACGATGTGGCTTTCGTTTGGATTACATTCAGCGATGATTTGGCCATGCAGAGCCGCGACAAATTCCATAACTTCTTCTTCCCGAACAACTACTGCAGAATGCTCACCGTGGCAGATTTCAGCGACGGTATCCTGCAAAAGAACGACATTCTGTTCATGAACTGGCAGAAGTTAGTTTCGCGAAACGCAAAGGATAGAGTTTTGCGGCGCCCAGATGACATGCAGCTTTATAAGGAGAGCGGCTATTATTTCGAGGACTTAGTGGAAAATACGGCTGCCGCTGGTCGCCAAATCGTGCTCATCATTGATGAAAGTCACACTCACGTGAGTGATTTGGCGAAGCAAAAAGTTATCAAACCTCTAAATCCCCAAATTATCATCAAAGTTTCTGCTACGCCGTTTAAAGATAGAGCTGAATTGGGAGACTTTCTTTGTGACGTTCAGGCAAAAAAAGCAGCATTAGTGGAAGTGGAACACAAAGATGTAGTTGCCGAAGGTCTGATCAAGGAAAAAATCCTTTTCCAAACGGAAGATGATGTGAAACAATTTCAAGGTCGTGACCAAGACGAGATGTTATTGGAAATGGCCATCAAAAAACGAAATGAGCTCGTAGATGAATACAAGAAATACAATCTGAACATCAATCCGTTGGTTCTGATACAGTTGCCCAACGACGATCATAAATTATTGGAACAAGGTTTTCCGACCAAAGAAGAAATTGTAACGCAATTTCTTAGAAACAAAGGGATTCCTGACGATCGAATTTCAAGTTGGTTCGATGACAAAAAACCGGACCCTTACATCGCAGTGAATGACAGGGCGATAGACTTCATGTTATTCAAGCAAGCGGCTGGAACTGGGTGGGATTGTCCTCGCGCCCACGTGCTGGTGATGTTCCGCGAAATCGGCAGCAACACCTTCTACACACAAACTTTAGGACGCATCTTGCGCATTCCCGAACCAAAACTCATCCAACCTATTCATTCCACACTGCTCAAAACAGGTTTTGTCTATACAAACTATTCCCGCAATCAAATTGGCATTCCCGACCAATCCACTACCAACAAACCGTTTGTTTACATCTCCACATTGAAGTATAGTAAGGTTGATTTCCCCGATTGCTTGCAAACCGACTTTGAGTCGCGAGTGGACTATGGTGACTTGGCCGATTCAAACAAATTCCAAAAGTCTATGATCCAAACCTTTAACAAATTCTTTGGGATAGACATGTACTACGAGTGCCAAAAGAAAGTAGCGGCAAAAGGCATTGATATGAACCCAGTCATTAGCAATTCCATCATGACAGATGTGGAAATTCGCGACATTGACGCTGTCGGCAATCATTTATCTGGTGGAAAAGATTTGAAAAACGAGACATCCGAAAATGATTTGGAAAAGATTTTCAACATGTATTGCATGAAAGTGTTGGCCGAGCAGACATCCAATGATGCAAAGATTTCCAACATAGCCCGTTCTTGGAGTCCATTGAAATCAGCGTTGCGCGTATGGATGCGCCGTGCTGTCAATCCAAACACAATCATTTGCTACAAAGTTTTTATCGCCGACATCCGCAAAGGAGCAAACAGCGTGTTCCAAAAAGCCATTACGCAGTCGTTAATCGACTATCGTCCTGTCTTGAATAGCATATTAGTTACCCGCGCCAAAAAGAGCGGCACCTCCAACCCTTTCAAGCTTCAAGATTCGTACAGTTTCACCGACGATTACGAAGAACTGACTCTGCCAAGCGATGCTTGTGTCCTCACCCCATTTTACATCCAAAAGAATTTCAATGGTCGGAAAAACGAGGAAGATTTCATCATGTTCATAGACCAGAACCAAAACATCAAATGGTGGTTTAAGAATGGGGATTATGGTCAAGAATATCTGGCTTTCAGGTATTTCAATTCAACGGAAAATAAATACGCACTTTTTTACCCCGATTGGCTGATTCAGATGAAAGACGGACGCATCGGCATATTCGACACGAAAGGAGGTATCACGGCCACCGATTCAGCAGTGAAAGACAAGGCGGAGGCGTTGGCCAAGCGTATCGCCGATATGAATACTGCTTTGGGAGAGGACCAATTCTTCGGGGGCATTGTCATCTTCGAAAACGGTCAATGGTATTGTAATGACGCCCAAGTTTACCACTACCAGAAAGGCAATTTAACTGGGTGGAAAAACATGGCGAATATGCTTTAGAACAGAATTTATTTTCAAACAAAAGAAAGATTGTCGAATAGTTCCTCCATTCGATGATGTCGGTGACGCTGAAGCAGATTTTCGGACAGATAATTTGGGCGGCGGGCTTCATGACGATGGCGTTCCTGCTGCTGGACATCCCGCGGGTGCACACCGGTATCAAGAAGGTGCCTTGCTGGTCGGTGTATGGCATCAAAATGCTGGCGCAGATGGGGTTCGGTAAGAAACAAAGTGCTCAGACCTGACGTGGAAATATTTTTTCGAACAACTGCTGCTCAATCGAAATATAGTGTATTTTTTGCAATGTCATTGCGGATATTCCTGAAAAATCCGCAATGGCACTGCGGAAATTTTATTCATTTTC
>CACXXY010000122.1 GCA_902771655.1 uncultured Bacteroidota bacterium
GTGTTCTGGCACAGCTCCGCCCACCTGATGGCCGCCGCCATTGAGAGCCTTTATCCCGGTGTGAAGTTCGGCATCGGTCCCCATATTGAAAACGGCTTCTACTATGACATCGATTTTATGGATTACAGCATTTCTTCCGATGACTTCCCGAAAATCGAAGCCAAAATGCAGGAGTTAGCTTCGCAGAAGATCAAATTCGTGCGTCGCGAAGTAAGCAAAGCCGAAGCTCTTGACTATTTCACCAAGAAAGGCGACGAATACAAATTAGAGCTGATCAACGATCTGGAAGACGGCACCATCACTTTCTATGAAAGCGGTCCTTTCACCGACCTTTGCCGCGGTCCACACTTGTACGATACCGCCTCCATCAAGGCCATCAAGTTACTGAAGACCGCCGGCGCCTATTGGCGTGGCGACGAGAAACGCAAACAGCTGACCCGTATCTATGCCATCACTTTCCCGAAAAAGAAAGAGTTGGATGAGTATCTTGTTTTGTTGGAAGAGGCTGCCAAACGTGACCACCGCAAATTAGGTCGTGAGCTGGAATTGTTCACCTTCTCACCCCTCGTGGGACAAGGCCTGCCATTGTGGCTGCCCAAGGGTGCCGCCCTGCGCGACCGTCTGGAGCAGTTCCTCCGCAAAGTACAGAAAAAATATGGTTATCAGCAGGTTATCACTCCTCATATCGGTAATGTGAACCTCTATAAAACCTCTGGTCACTATGCCAAATATGGTGCGGACTCTTTCCGTCCTATCACCACCCCGCAGGAGGGCGAGGAATTCTTCCTCAAACCGATGAACTGTCCTCACCACTGCCAGATTTACGCTGCCCGTCCTCGCTCATACAAAGAGCTGCCTCTCCGTCTGGCCGAGTTCGGCACTGTATATCGTTACGAACAAAGTGGTGAATTGCATGGTTTGACGAGAGTTAGAGGTTTTACGCAGGATGATGCACACCTTTTCTGCACCTCCGACCAGATCAAAGAGGAATTCTGCAAGGTCATCGACATTATTCTTTATATCTTCAAAACGCTGAAGTTCGAGAACTACAAGGCTCAGGTCTCACTGCGCGACCCCAACAACAGAGAGAAGTACATCGGTACCGACGAGAATTGGGAGAAAGCACAGCGCGCCATCATCGAGGCCGCAGCAGAGAAGGGCTTGAATACCATCGAGGTAGAAGGCGAAGCCGCTTTCTACGGCCCGAAACTCGACTTCATGGTAAAGGACGCTATTGGCCGTGAATGGCAGTTGGGCACCGTGCAGGTGGATTACAACCTGCCCGAACGTTTCGGTCTGGAATACACCGATGCCGACGGTCAGAAGAAGCGCCCGGTGATGATTCACCGCGCCCCCTTCGGTTCCATGGAGCGTTTTGTGGCTGTGTTGTTGGAGCACACCGGTGGCAACTTCCCCTTGTGGCTCACTTCCGAGCAGGTCATCATCCTGCCTATCAGCGAGAAATATATGGACTATGCCCAGAAAGTTCAGGCTGCATTGGAAGAAAAAGACATCCGTGTCATCATCGACGACCGTAGCGAAAAAACCGGCCGTAAGATTCGTGACGCCGAGACCCGCAAGATCCCGTTCATGCTTATCGTGGGTGAGAAGGAAGAAGCTGATGGCACCGTCGCTGTCCGCCGCCACGGCAACATCGACAATGGAGTTATGCCGCTTGCCGACTTCGCGACACTTATCAACGATGCCATTAAGGCGGAATTGGAAAATTAATTTACTACCCCGCGCTTCGGGCACCCCTTCTAAAAGAAGGGGAATTTAAACTTCCCTCAAGCGAAGCGCGACTCCCCTTGAGGGCGTAGCCCGAAACTCCCCTGCGCAGCACTCCCCTATAAAACAACACATTGTTAATTAGCACATTTAAAAGATGTTTGAGAGTTTAACCGACAGATTAGAAAGAGCGTTTAAGATCATCAAAGGTCAGGGTTACATTACCGAAATCAATGTGGCCGAGACCATGAAGGAAGTGCGTAAGGCACTGTTGGACGCCGACGTTAGTTATAAGATAGCTAAGGAATTTACCGATACCGTGAAGCAGAAGGCATTGGGTATGAACGTGTTGAAATCCGTTTCCCCCAGCCAGCTAATGGTCAAGATCACTTACGACGAGTTGGTCAACCTGATGGGACATGACGCCATCGACATCAACCTCAAGAGTGACCCCTCCATCATCCTGATGGCCGGTCTGCAAGGTTCCGGTAAGACCACCCATGCCGCCAAGCTTGCCAATATGCTCAAGAAGAAGCGCAACAAGAAACCCTTGTTGGTGGCCTGCGACGTATATCGTCCCGCCGCTATCGACCAGTTGAAAGTGCTGGGCGAGCAAATCGAGGTGCCGGTATATACCGAGGAAGGCAGCAAGAAGCCCGTTGAAATTGCCAAGAATGCGGTCAAATATGCCAAAGAGTACGGCTATAACGTGGTGCTCATCGATACCGCTGGCCGTTTGGCCGTTGACCAGGAGATGATGGATGAGATTGGCAATATCAAAGACGCCGTCAACCCGCACGAAATACTCTTCGTGGTGGATGCCATGACTGGTCAAGATGCTGTCAATACCGCCAAGGCCTTCAACGACAAGCTGAACTTCGACGGTGTCATTCTGACCAAGATGGATGGTGACACCCGTGGTGGTGCCGCCCTGACCATCAAAGCTGTGGTGAACAAGCCTATCAAATTCATCGGCCAGGGTGAGAAAATGGAAGCCCTCGATGTCTTCCACCCCGACCGTCTGGCAGAGCGTATCTTAGGCATGGGCGATATTCGTTCCTTCGTGGAGAAAGCCCAGATGCAATACGATGAGGAAGAGGCCGCTAAATTGCAGAAACGACTGGCTAAGAATCAGTTCGACTTCAACGACTTCCTGAATCAGATTGCCCAAATCAAGAAAATGGGCAACATCAAGGATTTGATGTCAATGATTCCCGGCATGGGAAAAGCCATCAAAGATATGGATATTGACGACAACGCATTCAAGAGCGTGGAAGCCATCATCCTGTCCATGACACCTTACGAACGCGAGCATCCAGATGTGCTTAACGGTTCACGTAAAAAACGTATTGCCATGGGTAGCGGCACCGACATTTCCGAGGTAAACCGCTTGGTTAAGCAATTTGACGAGACCCGCAAAGTGATGAAAATGGTGAACAACGGCAAAGCCAAAAACCTGATGCGCGCATTGAACGCTCCTGGAAGAAGATAAAACTACAGAAAATAAAAGTAAGATTTGTGCTTGATTCGTTGCTCCAACAGTCAAGCACAATTTGTTTTAAAACGTCACCCTGGTAATCCCCACAGGGTATTGCTGGTTCAGCAGGTCTTTGATTTTCTGATAATCATCGGGATTCTGCACAAAGTCCAAATCACGGGCCTCCACAATCAAAATCGGAAGGTTGGGATGCTGTTTCAGATAGGTCATGTAGCTGTCCTGAATGTTATTGAGGTAATCGGCGGTAATTTCCTGCTCGTAACTGCGTCCTCGCTTGGCAATGTTCCGCAACAAGCGGTCGGCATTGTTGTATAAATAAATCAGCAAATCGGGCTTGGGCAAATAGGTCGAAATAATGTCGTACACCTTGGTATAGAGGTTGTACTCATCGGGCTGGAGGTTATTTTTGGAGAAGATAATACACTTGTCGATAAAATAGTCGCTAATCACCAAATCCTTGAACATATCACGCTGCGACAGCAACTGTTTTAATTGCTGATAGCGGTCGGTAAGGAACGTCATTTCCACAGGGAAAGCATAATGCAGCGGGTCCTTGTAAAACTTGGGCAGGAAACTGTTGTCGGCAAAACGCTCCAGCACCAGCTCGGCGTTTAGGTCTTCCGCCAGCATCTCCGACAGGGTGGTTTTACCCGCCCCGATACAACCTTCTATGACGATATACTTATACATTATTTCGATGTGCTAATTTTCAGGTTACAGGTTACAGGGGTCAGGGGTCAGTGATTAGTGATTAGGGGTTAGGGGTTAGGGGTTAGAATTCAATTTTCAATTTTCAATTTTCAACTTATCCAACAAATCAAGGATAAACGGACGCTCCTGGATTCTCGGGTGAGGGATAGTGAGTTCTGGCGTATTCATTTCAACATCTTCATAATACAGAATATCGATATCTATCGTTCTGTCCTTGTAATCCTGTGTTCCAGGCTTGGTTTTGCTTTCCGCCGGGCGTCCTAATGCCACCTCAATTTCTTTCAGCACCCGAAGCAATTCCATAGGTTCCAGCTCCGTCTCATATTCCACCACCTGATTCAGATAGTCGTGGGAATCATAGCCCCAGGATTTGGTTTCTATCACAGGCGACAGACGGGTAGGTTCCCCTACTCTCAGTTCCAATAATTGCCGTGCCGCCGCAAGGTAAAAATCGCGGTCACCGAGGTTGCTGCCCAATGATAAAACCGTTTTCATATTATTTTCCCTGTAGAGACGCGCCGCGGCACGTCTCTACATCGTTATTCGTCATTTGTTTCATAGAGACGCACGGCCGTGCGTCTCTACATATCAATTATTGCAACAACTTCTGTCCCATTGCCATTCCCAGGTCAAAGGCCTTCTGGTAATCGTCGGCAGAAACGCCCTGCTTGTTATCCACAGGATTGGACACCAACTCCCATTTCACGGCATCTGCAAAGGCGGTCAGTTTCTTCAAGGCACCACCAGCCCATGTACAGCTGCCCATCAAACCCAACGAGCGGTTCAAGATGCCGCGTTGCTCAATTTTGTGCATCAGGCTGTCCATCAGCGGATAAATCTCGTTCATATAGGTCGGGGCGGCCAAAATCACACCGTTGTATCTGAAAATATCAGCCAAAATGTAAGAGGCATCTGTCTTCGACACATTATACACCACCACATTCTTGAGACCGGCTGCCACAGCGCCCTCGGCAGCGGCTTCAGCCAACTGCTGGGTATTGCCATACATGGAGGCGTAGGCAATCACCAAACCTTTTTCCTCAGCTTCGTAGCGACTCCACTTGTCAAACAAACCCACCACCTTAGCAATGTTTTGCTTCAGTACAGGACCATGAGTCGAGCAAATCAAGCGGATCTCCAAAGCACTCAGCTTCTTGATGGCCGCCTGGGTGGCTGTGCCAAACTTGCCCACAATGCAGGCATAATAACGGCGCATGTCATCCCAATACTTGTCCGTATTAATATTCTCATCGAGATAATCGCCATCCAGCGTGCCAAAAGTTCCGAAAGCATCGGCCGAAAACAGAATCTTGTCGGTATCCTCATAGGCCACCATCACCTCCGGCCAGTGAACCATGGGAGCCATATAGAAGGTCAGTTTGCGCTTGCCTAAGGAAACGCTTTCACCCTCCTTAACCACCAGTTGCCGGCAACCTGCCAGTTGCGGATAATAGCCGTTCAACATGCCGAAAGTCTTGGCATTGCCGATAATGCACAAATCCGGATACAACTGTTTCAGCAAACCGATAGAGCCAGCATGGTCGGGCTCCATGTGATTCACCACCAAGTAGTCAATCTTACGTCCCTGTAGAACCGCTTCCAGCTTGCCCATGAACAAGCCCACCATGGACACATCCACGGTGTCAATCAAGGTAACCTTCTCATCCAAAATCAAATATGAATTATAGGCCACCCCGTTAGGAATCGGAATATAGTTCTCAAACAGTTTTTTCTGACGGTCATTTACGCCGACATAATAAATGTCTTTTACGAGTTCTCTTTTGTTATACATTTTTAGGTTTTTTAGGGGGTTAGAAAGGTTAGGAAGGTTAGAAGGATTACAGGATTACAAGATTACAGGATTACAAGATTACAGGATTACAGGATTACAGGATTACAGGATTCATGGATTCGTGGATTCATGGATTTTGTTTATGTCACTACCCCGCCCTTCGGGCACCCCTTCTAATAGAAGGGGAATTAACTTTCAACTTTCAGTTTTCAGTTTTCAACTTTCAGTTTATTCAGCGGGTTCAAAGTCGGATTTGCCAACGCCACAGAGGGGGCAGGACCAATCGTCTGGGATATCTTCAAAAGCGGTGCCAGGGGCAATGCCACTATCGGGATCACCTTTTTCAGGGTCATACACATAACCACACACAGAGCAAACATATTTTTTCATAGCTGTAGAATTTTGATTGTTATTATTTGAATTATTGGGTTGATTATCATTTGTCTGTAGAGAAGTGCCTTGGCGAGTCTCTACAACTTGTGCTGCATTGGCTGATGTCGCGCCGTGCGGTGCATTGGCAGGAGCCACACCCCTTTTCACCTCATGGTAATAAGCGTATGTCAACGGAGCCTCATTCAACGACAAGGTTTTCGCATCCAGCACCTCGCCGATGTATAAAATGTGACTGCCAACATCCAATTTATTCGTCAGTTTGCACTCAAACCAGGCCAGACATTCCTCCGTCACAATCGGAACGCCTGTATTCTGGCCATAGATACAATCATATTTAGCAAATTTGTCAATGTCTCTGCCACTTTGGAAGCCGAAATTACCCAACAAAGCAGGGGCATATTCTCTT
>CACXXY010000123.1 GCA_902771655.1 uncultured Bacteroidota bacterium
ACACTTGGACTTTAACTTATCAGGCTGTAAAATAATTCATAACACATAAATCTTAAAAAACAAAACAATGAAAAAATTATTTTTAGTTTTATTGGCTGGCGCTTTGTTCGTTGCTTGTGGTAACAAAGCTGAAGAAGCTACTGAAGAAGCAGTAGTTGAAGAACCCGTAGTTGAAGAAGTTGTGGTTGAAGAACCCGTAGTTGAAGAAACTGCAGTGGTTGAAGAAGAAACTACTATTAAAGAAGAAGCTAAAAAAGCTGGCAAAAACATTGCTAAAGAAGCTATCAAGAAAACTGAAGAAACAGCTGTCGAAGCTATCGACAACGCTGCTAACGAAACTCAGCAGCAAACTGTTCGCAGAAGATAGTCTTTCTGATACAAAGAATGAAAAAGGGTTGTTCTCACGAACAACCCTTTTTTTATTTTACCCGAATTTTCTGACCAATGTCGATTTTATCCGTCTCCTGCATATTATTCATCTGCAATAGTTTCGTCAGGGATATATGATGTTGTACGGAAATTCTGTACATGGTATCTCCGGCCTTGACCGTGTAATACTCCGCTGGACCGCTTTCCTGTGTTTTTTTCACCCCTTCCTCCTTCACTTTCTCCATACTTGCGGATTCTGCCGGTTTAGCTTCTTCCTCTTTTATCTTTTTCTCCGGTTCTTGCTTTACCTCAACATTTCCCCTTTGTTGAAGCATCATGTCTGACTCGCTCAACACCAAGGTGTTCTCCTTGATTTCCATATAGTCGAAATCGATGAACATGGCGGGATTGAAACACTCGTTCATGAAACGGCTCTCGAAATGCAACTGCTCCGTTCCTGTTTTTGATGATTTGCCCGATGCGCCGATAATATCGCCCGACTGCAAAATCTGTCCCGGCTTGACCATAATCTTGCTCAAATTGGCATATACTGTTTCCAAACCATTATAATGCCGTACCACCACTACCCTACCATAGTCGCCATAAATCTTTGCCATACGCACCACTCCGTCAAAACAGCATTTTATCGGAGAACCGCTTTTTACCGCAATATCCACACCTGGGTGGAACTCATTGTTCTTGCCTGCTCCATAGAGTGCGTTAACAGAGGTGGCACCGCCACAAGGAAAAAAGAAAGGATTGTTGTTGCTTTGTACCAGAATGATACGCAAAGGATTGCCGGCGAATGGCAGGGCTAAATGCCTACTGCATATATTTTCCGTATCCCAATATTGATCATATAAACTATAAGCCGGTATCTGATAGGTTTCCTGTATCATCTCCCTTTCTGTCAATATAATATCATCATAATCATGCACGACAGAAACCATGGTAGTATCTTGCCATGCCTTGTTCTGACTTTGCATGGAAATATCCACCACCTGCGCTTGCGCGAATACTAATGGAACCCATAATGCACCGGTTACTAATATTCTTTTCATTTTGTCTGCTTAAAAAGTTCTTTTTTTCACCTTTATCTACTAAGCTCTAATTTTCGGATGGTTTAATCTCTTCCTCCTCTTTGGTGGCAATATTCGCCACGGCGGCGTCATAGTCGGCCAGTGAGTGAGATGGTTTGGTGGCAATATTCGCTTCATTGTCTTTCATAAAAGAAGCTATAATAAGGGAGATTATACCCACAATAATAATCATGACGGTTTGTGACAACCAGCCTATCCATCCTGCTGCCAGTCCAGCCTCTTTGGCCACCCCGTACAACAACAACACCTGGGCCACCATCCAAGGGTACGCACCTAAGCCTCCTTGGGCCACCATGAATGCCACTGTGCTCAATATCAACACGGTAAATGCTGGTGAAGGACCCAAATGTCTAAGAAAATCAAAAGCAAAGAAACAGACGTAAGTGCCTAAAAAATACAAAAACCACATCAGTACGGTATAAAAAACAAAAAGCCAAGGTTTTTTCACATCTTTGATGGAAATCAGGCCCTGCCATATACCTACCATGAAATTTTTGATTTTGACAAAAAAGCCGATTTTGCCCCATTTTTTTCTGGTCATGTAAATCACTATGCCTGCCAACACCAACAAAACAAGGCCGATATACATTTTATAATTGGTAAGCATTGAACTCATTTTTTGTTGGAAAGCTTCTCCCAAAGTGATTCCCGTTTGTTCATCCATGACAATTTGCGACAGCAAGGCGGTATTCATCACAACTACAATAATCAGCAGAAACAGCCAGCAGGCTATGTCGTATGCTCGTTCAGCCAAAACCGTTCCCACCGTTTTCTGGAAAGGCACTTTCTCGTACTTTTGCAGGAATACGCAGCGCAGCACCTCGCCTGCGCGGGGCAAGCCCAAATTGGCCAAATAACACACCATCACTGAGAAGAAACCCATGCTTTTCCGCACCTTATAGCCCAAGGGCTCTATCAGCAGAATGTTACGCAACGCCCTCACATAGTGAGCACAAGCTCCGCAAATCATGCATAAAATGATGAACATCCAGCTTTGCGGATTGTTGATACTTATCAATACTTCTTTGATTTTTCCATAGTCCTCAGCGGTCATGCCACGCATGGACAGCCAGATGAAAAAAACACCTATACCCACAAATATAACCAGCTGAATGATAGATTTTATGGGACTGTTTTTCTTTGTTTTTTGCTCACTTTGCATAATACAGCTATTTTAAACTGCAAAAATACTAAATATTTCTGCAGGCAGCTTCCACACTCCGAATTATTTTCTTATTTTTGCACGTTAAAAAATTTAAATTCATGACTGCTTTAACTAAAACCGATTTTCATTTTCCGGGACAACAGAAAGTCTATCACGGAAAAGTAAGAGATGTATATACCATTGATGACAAACTTGTAATGGTGGCCACCGACCGTATTTCCGCCTTTGATGTCATCCTGCCCAAGGGAATTCCTTACAAAGGACAGATACTGAATCAGATAGCCTCCAAATTTCTGGATGCGACGGCCGACATCTGTCCGAATTGGAAATTGGCGAGCCCCGACCCAATGGTGACAGTAGGCATTTGCTGCGAAGGCTTTCCTGTTGAAATGATTGTACGCGGCTACTTGTGCGGCAGCGCTTGGCGCAGCTACAAAAACGGTGCCCGCGAGATTTGCGGAGTGAAACTGCCCGAAGGCATGCGCGAGAACCAGAAATTCCCACAGCCCATCATCACTCCTACCACCAAAGCGGAACAGGGCCTGCACGATGAGGATATTTCCAAGGAGGAAATCCTGGCCCGAGGACTGGTATCACCCGAAGATTACGCCGTTTTGGAGAAATATACCATGGCTTTGTTCCAGCGCGGCAGTGAAATCGCTGCCCAAAAAGGCCTGATTCTGGTGGATACCAAGTACGAGTTCGGCAAAGCCAATGGCAAAATTTACCTCATCGACGAGATTCACACCCCCGACTCTTCCCGTTATTTCTATGCTGACGGCTACGAGGAAAAATTCGCCAAAGGCGAACCCCAGCGCCAGCTGTCCAAAGAATTTGTGCGCGAATGGCTGATGGAAAATGGTTTCCAAGGCAAAGAGGGACAAAAAGTGCCCGAAATGACAGATGAGATTGTCAACAACATCACCAACCGCTACATCGAACTGTATGAACACATTACCGGTGACAAATTCCAAAAAAGCGAGAATACGGATTTGCTGAACCGTATTGAGCTGAATGTCAAGAATTTTCTGAACAAATAATTATAAACTAAAAATTTTTATTATGACTGAAAAATTAGAAACCTTACGCGACAAAGCGGCCGTAAGATGGATTGCTTTGTTACTATTGGCTTTGGCCATGTTCTGTTCATATATCTTTATGGACATTCTCTCCCCTATCAAGGACTTGATGCAATCCACCAGAGGCTGGGATTCAACAGCTTTCGGTACCATGCAAGGTGCTGAAACTTTCCTGAATGTTTTCATTTTCTTCTTGATTTTCGCCGGTATTATTCTGGATAAAATGGGTGTTCGTTTTACAGCTATTTTGTCTGGTGCAGTCATGTTAGTCGGTGGTTTAATCAAATATTATGCTGTCACCGAAGCCTTTTATGGCAGTGGTGTGGAAGTTTGGTTTACCAATCACCTGAATTACATTCCCGGTTTCCAGGAACTCGGTGTTGCTCCATTCTACGAAGGTATGCCCGCCTCCGCCAAGGTTGCCGCTGTCGGTTTCATGATTTTCGGCTGCGGTGTGGAAATGGCTGGTATCACTGTTTCCCGTGGTATTGTGAAATGGTTCAAAGGCCGTGAAACCGCTTTGGCCATGGGTTCAGAGATGGCTCTCGCCCGTCTGGGTGTAGCTACCTGTATGATTTTCTCACCCTTCTTCGCCAAATTGGGCGGTACTGTAGATGTTTCCCGCTCTGTGGCTTTTGGTGTTCTTTTGTTGTGCATTGCCTTGATTATGTTCATCGTTTACTTCTTCATGGATAAGAAATTGGATGCCCAAACAGGTGAAGCTGAGGAAAAAGACGATCCTTTCAAAGTTTCCGACATTGGCAAAATTTTGTCATCTTTCGGTTTTTGGTTGGTAGCTCTGCTTTGCGTACTGTATTATTCAGCCATTTTCCCCTTCCAAAAATACGCTGTGAACATGCTGCAATGCAACCTGACACTGACTCCTGGCGATGGTTTCTGGGCCAGCAATAGTGTGACTATTATTCAGTATATCGTAATGTTAGCTGTGGCTGTGTGCTCATTCACCAGCAATTTCTCCAAGAATAAAACCAACAAAATCATCTTGATGGCTTTGGCTGTTGTGGCTTTGGTAGTATATTGTTACATGGGTTACATGCGTGGTACCGCCGAAACCATTTTCGCTGTATTCCCGCTGTTGGCAGTGGCTATCACTCCTATTCTCGGTAATTACGTTGACCACAAAGGTAAAGCAGCTTCCATGCTGATGATTGGTTCTTTGTTGCTGATTATCTGCCACTTGTCCTTCGCTTTCATTCTGCCTCAATTCAAGGGCAGTCAAGTGGGCGGTGTTGTCGTAGCTTACATCCTGATTCTGGTTTTGGGCGCTTCCTTCTCTTTGGTTCCCGCCGCTTTGTGGCCCAGCGTTCCGAAATTGGTGGACGAAAAAATCATCGGTTCAGCCTACGCGCTGATTTTCTGGATCCAGAATATCGGTTTGTGGCTCTTCCCGCTGCTCATTGGTAAGATTTTGGACAAGACCAATCCTGAAATTATAGCCCAGATGAAAGAAGGCATTATCGATGCTGAAACTGCTGCTGTTTCTTACGACTACACTTGGCCTCTCGTCATGCTGGCTTGCCTCGGTATCGCAGCTCTCATTTTGGGTATCGTGCTGAAAGCCGTTGACAAAAAGAAAGGTCTCGGCCTGGAACAACCTAATATTGTTGCGGAATAACAACATATTTTATTAGTCTCAAAAAACGGACTAAAACGCAATAATTTGAAGTTTTGGTCCGTTTTTTTTGACAGAATTATGCGGGAAGACATGCACTACGTGCATTCGGGAAGACGTGGAGACGTACACTAACGTGTACTCGAGGAGACGAGAAGACGGGAAAGAGATAATCGTATATCCGAGCGAGCGTAGCGAGCGACTCCCCGAGCGAATAAAATGAGCGTCTCTCCGAACGAGCGCAGCGAGTGTCTCCTCGAGCGAACGCAGTGAGCGTCTTACCGCCTTAACGTTTAACCCAAAAAAACATGTCCTTTACCAAAAAACACACTTTTCTCATCATCGCTCCACTGGCCATTCTGCTGACTGCAGGTCTTGGCTATGCCGTCGGCAAGCAGCATTGTGCCCAGCACAATACCCCAAACGATAATATTCCCAACCTCTATCAAAACCATGCTGGCTCTCCTATGCTGCCCAACACTTTGGAACTGGCCGGTGAGCAGGTACCGCTGGATGTGTATTATGTCCGCGAGGCTTTGGATAAAGAACTGATTATCAATTGTTATCAACATTCCAAAACCATCCAGATCATCAAACGTTCCGCCAGATTTTTTCCCGTAATTGAGCCGATATTGAAAGAAGAAGGTGTTCCCGATGATTTCAAATACCTTTGTGTGGCCGAAAGCGGTCTGGAAGATGTGGTGTCGCCCGCCAAGGCTGCCGGTTTCTGGCAGTTTCTGGCCTCCACCGCCAAAATTTACGGACTTGAGGTTTCTGAAGATGTGGATGAGCGCTACAATCTGGAAAAAGCCACTCATGCTGCCTGCAAATATCTGAAAAATGCCAAAGCCAGTCTCGGCAGCTGGTCACTGGCCGCCGCCGCCTACAATATGGGTGAGGCTAATTTAAAGAAAAATATTGAAAATCAAAATATTAAAAACTATTGGGATTTGTATCTGAATCAGGAAACTTCACGTTATATTTACCGTATTCTTTCTTATAAGCTGATTATGGAAAATCCTGTGGAATATGGTTACGGCTATTGCCAGGCTAACCTGTACCACCCTATACCATGCAAAGAAGTAACGGTAACCTCTCCTCTACCCAGCTTATACGACTTCGCCAAAACACAAGGAGTAAGCTATAAAGAGTTAAAATTCCTTAATCCAGAGTTAAAATTCCTTAATCCGTGGTTGCGCAACTCCAAAATTTCCGTTTCCGGAAAAAAATATACGCTTAAAATTCCTGAAAAAAACAAAAACAACTACTTTGACTTGTATAAGCATATTCCGAATCCGTACGTGGTGGACACTTTAAAATAGGGGTTAGGAATCAGGGGTCAGGGGTCAGTGATTAAAAGGAAGGTCATAGAATTCAGAATTCAAAGTTCAAAATTCAAAAAATCTCCCCTCGAGTGCATGGCACGAGACTCCTCTGATGCGAAGCATCACTCCCCTTGAGCACGTAGTGCGAAATTCCCCTTTAAAATTAATTAGCACATTAGCACATTAACTAATTAGCACATTAAAAATCATGGCTATCGACGACAAAAAAATCATCTTCTCCATGGTGGGCGTGAGCAAGATTATCCCGCCCCAGAAACAAATATTGAAAAACATATACCTTTCGTT
>CACXXY010000124.1 GCA_902771655.1 uncultured Bacteroidota bacterium
AAAGAAGATGGATAAGGGAGAAATCATATTATACCAGCCTGACAATTCGATACAATTGGAGGTGCGAATGGAAGAGGATACCGTGTGGCTGACACAGGCGCAAATGGCACAACTCTTTGATTGTTCAACAGACAACATTGGCTTGCACTTAAAGAACTTGTATGACGAGGGTGAAATAAACCAGCACGCAACTACCGAGGAAATCTCGGTAGTTCGTCAAGAAGGTAATCGTCTGGTAACAAGAAAAGTACGGCATTATAACTTGGATGCAATTTTATCTGTTGGCTATAGAGTCAGTTCCAAAAATGCAACATTATTTAGGCAGTGGGCCACACAAGTATTAAAGGAAAGATTATTGTATGGATATTCGATTACCCGTAGAGTTGAATGTTTGGAGCAGAAAGTGGCAGAGCATGATAAGCAAATCGACTTCTTTGTCCGCACCTCCCTACCACTTGTGGAAGGCATTTTCTATAATGGCCAAGTTTTTGATGCTTACACTTTTGCCACAGATCT
This sequence comes from uncultured Bacteroidota bacterium, assembly GCA_902771655.1. GTDB lineage: Bacteria > Bacteroidota > Bacteroidia > Bacteroidales > WCHB1-69 > RUG11690. The sequence continues at coordinate 517 of CACXXY010000124.1, forward strand.
GATAAAATCTGCCAAAAGCAGAGTTATCCTGATTGACAATTACATAGACGAATCAGTTTTGCTGATGCTGTCGAAGCGGGAAGAAGGTGTCAGTGCGGAAATCATCACGCGGCGCGTAACGGAAACTCTGAAACTCGACCTCGAACGGCACCAGCAACAGTATTCTCCCATTGCCATGCGGGAGAGTTCGAATTTCCACGACCGCTTCCTGATAATAGACGACACGGTCTATCACCTCGGTGCCTCGCTGAAAGACCTGGGAAAGAAACTATTTGCGTTTTCGAAGATGGAGGTGCCAGTGAATCAGTTGGGAGTAGTGAAGTAAATACATTTGCTAATTAACTAATTATCACATTTGCCAATTTATTTGGCATATCGTACATTAAAAACCATTTGCTAATTTGCTAATTAACTAATTTGCTAATTATTCTTGTATGGCTTCACCGATATTTTTACATCACTACCCCGCCCTACGGGCACCCCTTCTAATAGAAGGGGAATTAATCATTAGCACTTTAGCACATTTACTAATTTGCTAATTAAAAAATTTCGTATCTTTGCCGTTTTAATTTTCTTATAAACCATATAATGAGCAAACCTGACTATCTATTCGAAACCAGCTGGGAGATTTGTAATAAAGTAGGTGGCATCTACACCGTTCTCTCCACCAAAGCTTTCACTGCCGTTAATCAATTCCAAAACAACTATATCTGCATCGGCCCCGACCTGTCGCGCGAGGACGACAACAGGCAGGAGTTCATCGAGGACACTACCCTGTTCAAGAACTGGCGGGAAAGTGCCCAGGCGGAAGGTCTCCGCATCCGTGTGGGACGATGGAATGTCAGCGGTCACCCCGTGGTCATCTTAGTGGATTTCACGCCCTATTTTGAAAAGAAAAACGACATCCTGACACAATTGTGGCTTACCTATAAGCTGGACTCCATTTCCGGACAATGGGACTATATCGAGCCCGCCCTCTTCGGCTACGCCGCCGGCAGGGTAATCGAAAGCTTCTACCAGTTCTACTGCACCTCCATGGACAAAATTGTGGCCCAGTTCCACGAATGGATGACCGGCACCGGCATCCTGTACCTGCGCCAAAAAGCCCCACAAGTGGCCACCGTGTTCACTACCCATGCCACCGTGCTGGGCCGCTGCATTGCCGGCAATGGCCTGCCCCTCTATGGCAACATCGAACAATACCAGCCCCAAGAGTCCGCCAACCGCTTCGGCGTACAGTCCAAATTCTCGTTGGAATACCTGTCCGCCCAAACCGCCGACGCCTTCACCACAGTGAGCGACATCACCAATATCGAATGCAAGGCCTTCTTCGGGAAAGCCGTTGACACCGTCACCATCAACGGTTTTGAGAATAATTTTGTGCCACAAGGCGAGGAATACCAACGCTTGCGCTCCGCAGCCCGCCAGAAATTGCTGAAAGTGGCCTCCACCCTTTGCCAGCAAACCATCAGCGACGACGCCTTATTGGTCATTAACAGCGGCCGCTACGAGTTCCGCAACAAGGGTATCGACATGTTCATCAAAGGCTTGGCCAAGCTGAATGAGGACCGACAGCTGCAACGCGAGGTAGTAGCCTTCATCGCCGTGCCCGCCGGAATCAGTGGCAAACGCACCGACCTGCAGACAAAACTCAACCAACCCATCGGTGACAAACCCGTGTTGGACGATTTCACCACTCACCCACTCTACGACAGCTATAATGACCCCGTTGTCAAAAATTTAATAGTCAATAATTTACACAATGCACCAGACCAAAAAGTCAAGGTCTTCTTCATTCCAGTATATCTGAATGGCGAAGATGGCATTTTCGACCTGACTTACTACGAGATGCTTCCGGGTATCGACTTGTCTGTTTTCCCATCATACTACGAGCCCTGGGGCTACACTCCGCTGGAAAGCGTGGCTTTCGGCATCCCCACCATCACCACCACCAACGCCGGTTTCGGCCAGTGGGCTGCCGCCAATTTCCCCGGCCAGAAGGCTGTGACGGTCATCCACCGTTCCGACAGCAACGACGAACAAGTGGCCGACGGCATCGCCAAAGCCATTTTATACCATACGGCTTGCAGCACGGAAGAAACTGAACAGAACCGTGCCAAAGCCACAGAAATCGCCCAGCAGGCATTATGGGAAAATCTGTATAACAATTATTTAGACTGCTACAACATTGCTCTTTCCAAGAGCTTTGACCGTTCGGATTTGTACCGGAACAAAACCTCAAAAGTGGGGCTATTAGTCGAGAAATTCCAAAAACCCGAACCGGTTTGGCACCATATTTCCGTCAAATCAAAATTACCAGAACAACTCAAAAAACTGGAGAAACTGTCACAGAACCTCTGGTGGAGCTGGAATTACGAAGCCCGCGAGCTGTTCGAGGAAGCAGCCGGAAAAGAACGCTGGCAACAATATGAAGAGAACCCTGTATATCTGCTACAGGAGCTGCCCTATAGTTGCATCGAGAAATTGATGAACAACAGCGACTATCTCGCCAAATTGGACTTCGTTTATGCTGATTTTGAACGCTATATGAATGAGCCCCGCACTCGCAAAGAAGGGCAGGTGGCCTACTTCAGCATGGAATTCGGTATCAGCAACGAGCTGAAGATTTTCTCTGGCGGTTTAGGCATGTTGGCAGGAGACTACCTCAAAGAGGCCAGCGACTGCAATGTCAACATGGTCGGCATCGGCTTGCTTTACCGTTACGGCTACTTCACCCAGCAGATTTCATCCATCGGCGACCAGATCAACCTGTATCCGCCGCAGAGCTTCTCCAAACTGCCCATTCATCCCTACAAAGATGAGGACGGCAAATGGATCACCATCAGCTTAGCCCTACCTGGCAGAACGCTGTACGCCCGTATCTGGCGCGTGGATGTGGGCCGTGTTCCCTTGTTCCTCTTGGATACCGATTTCAACGACAATACCGAAGAAGACAGAAGAACCACCAACACCCTGTATGGCGGAGACATCGAAAACCGCCTCAAACAGGAGATTTTATTAGGTATCGGAGGTATGAGAGTATTGGAAAAACTCGATATTCATCCCACTATTTTCCATCTGAATGAAGGTCATGCGGCCTTCCTGAATCTGGAACGTCTGCGCACTCTTATGCAAAAAGAGCAGATTCCATTCGGCACGGCTATTGAGCTGGTCCGCTGCTCTTCTCTGTTCACCACACACACACCGGTTCCCGCCGGCCACGACAGCTTCAGCGAGGACCTGATGCGACGCTACTTCTCGTATTATTCTGAGAGATGCAATATCGACTGGCCTACTTTCATGTGCCTGGGCCGAAAGAACATTGACGATGTGTATAGCAAATTCTCAATGAGTATTTTAGCCTGCAAACTGTCACAGGAGATTAACGGTGTGAGTGCCATCCATGGCCGCGTAAGCCGAGAAATGTTCAGTTTCCTCTACGAAGGACACCTTCCCGAAGAGCTGCACATCGGTCATGTCACCAATGGTGTGCATTATCCCTCATGGGCACACAAAAAATGGCAGTTATTCCATAAAGAACTATTTGACAATCAATTTATCAAAGATCAATCTAATGATCAAATATGGAAGAAAATCTATGAAGTGGATGATGCAGACATCTGGAAAATCAAAGATGACCTCCGCGAAGAATTGATTGACCATATCAAAATCCAGTTAGAAGTGCAAATGCGCCGCCGCAACGAGTCGCCGGACCTCATTTTCAAGACTTTAAAAGCCATCCGCAAAGACGCATTGACCATAGGTTTCGCCCGCCGTTTCGCCACCTACAAGCGTGCCCATCTGCTCTTCACCAATGAGGAAAGGCTGAAAAAACTGCTCAACAACCCTGAACAGCCCGTGCAATTCGTGTTCGCTGGCAAAGCACACCCGCACGACAAAGCCGGTCAGGACCTCATCAAGCGCATCTTGGAATTCTCACGCAAACCCGATTTCATAGGCAAAATCATCATCCTGGAAAACTACGACATCATTTTAGCCAAGAAACTTATCTCTGGCTGCGATGTCTGGTTGAATACTCCCACCCGCCCCTTGGAAGCCTCCGGCACCAGTGGCGAAAAGGCCATCATGAACGGCGTACTCAACTTCAGTGTACTCGACGGATGGTGGGCTGAAGGCTACAAAGAAGGAGGCGGCTGGGCTATCAACGAACAGATAACCTATACAGACAACGGCCTGCAAGACCAACTGGACGCCACCACCATCTACTCGATGATTGAAGACCAGATCGCACCCTGCTTCTATCGCCGCGATGAAAAGAACATTCCATACGACTGGGTGAAAATGATGAAAAACTGCTTCTACAAGATTTCTCCTCATTTCACCATGAAACGCCAGCTGGATGACTATTACGAGAAATACTACCACAAACTGGAAAAACAACATAAATTATTAACAGACAATAATTTAGAAAACACCTTCAATTTGGTGAGATGGAAAGAGAAAGTCATCACCGCTTGGGAAAGCGTAGAAGTGGTGGAGGTTATGCAGTCGGAGCCGAAAGAGACAAGTTTCACCTTGGGCGACAAGATTGTGACCACCATACGGCTGAAAACAGGTGTCTTGCAAGCTGAAGACCTGAAAGTGGAGTTGGTATGCACCAAAAACGAACAAGAGAAACGGGTCTTCTATCAGAAAATACCATTTGAATGCACTGATACCCAAAATGGTATAGCAAGTTACACCTGTACGATTGAACCCAAGGATGCTGGCATGATGGACTATTCTATCCGCATCATCCCCGCCAACCCATTACTGCCACACGACATGGACTTCAACCTTGTAAAATGGCTGTAATGTTATTAGACATACTGAAAAACCACAAAGTATATCTTTGCTCGAAATCACCCCGCCGGCACGAGCTGCTGGCGGGCATGGGCATTGACTTCGAGTACCTGCCCACCAACGTGGTTGAGAGACACCCCGACACCGACAATCCCGTAGAGGTGGCGGAATACCTGTCGCAACTCAAGCTGTCGCCTATCAAGATGGAAGATTATCCGAAGAACACCATTTTTATTGCCTGCGACACCATCGTAGTTTTAGGTAATGAGATTCTTGAGAAACCCAAAGACGAGGCCGATGCCATGACCATGATACGGGAATTGTCAGGCAAATCTCACACAGTTATCAGCGGTTTGACCGTGGCCACACCGGAACGCAGCATTACCTCGCACCGTAAGACAGAAGTGCGCTTCAGCCAGCTCAGTGATGAGGAAATCCGGTATTATGTACAGCAATACAAACCTTACGACAAAGCCGGTGCCTACGGCGTGCAGGAATGGATAGGCTATATTGGCATTGAAGCCATCAACGGCTCGTTTTACAACGTGATGGGCCTGCCCACGAAGTTGTTGTGGGAAATGCTGAAAGAGGTTTCAGGGGCAACTGGTAATTAATAGTTAATAGTTAATAGTTAATAGTTGATAGTTGATGGTTGATGGTTGATAATCAATAGTTAACCGACGCTTTTGGCACTTTTAAATATTCGATTTTCAGTTTTCAACTTTCAGTTGGTCTATCTCCTCCTCGCCAAGGCCGGTGATTTTAGAGACCACATCAACAGGAATGCCATTTTTCAACAGTTTCCATACCATAATCTCCGAAATCAAATACAGATTTTAACTATTGTTTGTTAATATTTTAAGTGTATTTTTCTAACTTATTGATATAAAGCGGCAAAAAATTTCTCAGAAAACACCTGATAAATGTATTTTCTATAATATATTTGCAGAAAAAAATTCACCATGCTGACACCCTACAAATATTACAGTCCCGTGACAGATGTCACTTTCAGGAAAGTCTTTGGCGAACACATAGATTTGGCCGCCAGCCTGCTCAACGCCTTCCTGCCGCTGGAGGACGGACGGGTCATCACCAACATCCAGTATGTTCCACCCGAAATGATGCCCGAGACACCTACCCGCAAGAACAG
>CACXXY010000125.1 GCA_902771655.1 uncultured Bacteroidota bacterium
AAGTACTTGCGGAAGGGTATCAGGAACAGAATTCCCAAGAAACCGCCGAAGAGGGAGGCTAAGAAAATCTGGAAGAAGTTGACATTCATCTGGATATCAGGATTGGTCTCCTGGATGATGTAGATGGCGGGCAGGGTGAAGATTGCACCGGCCACGATCACACCGGAGCTGGCACCGATGGACTGGATGATGACATTCTCGGACAGCGGACTTTTGCGCTTGGCAAGGGTAGAGGCACCCACAGCGATGATGGCTATGGGAATGGCGGCCTCGAACACTTGGCCGAAGCGTAATCCGGCGTAGGCAGTGGCGGCTGAGAAAATGATAGCCATGATGATACCCCAAATCACGGTCCAAGCGTTGATTTCAGGATATTTTTTGGTACCCATCAGGATGGGTTTGTACTCTTCGCCCTCTTTCAGCTCCGTATAAGCGTTGTCGGGCATTTTAATCTCTTCTTGCGTCAGATTGAGGTCTTTTTCTTCTTCCATTATGTTGTGATTTTAAAGTTATTTCAATTTTTTCAAACTGCAAATTTACATAAAAATCTTGAATTACACATGGACAGATAAATTTCATTGTAACGGAATCTATATTTTGTTTTTTTTGTGTCAGCATATATTTGTTTTTCAAGAATTATATGTAACTTTGCAAAATTATTAGATGAATAGTTTTATTATTTTTTTAACCTAAAAATATCTTCAGACATGAGTACCAGCGGTATTATTTCCATCATCGTCGTTGTGGTGATTTTAGTGCTTTTCATTATTTTAATTAGCTATATCAAAGCCCCGCCACAGATTGCTTATATAATAAGCGGATTGTCCAAACAGCCTCGTACCTACATCGGTAAGGGCGGTATCCGTATTCCTTTTTTCGAACGTCTCGACAAGGTGTTTCTGGGACAAGTGACTGTGGATGTGAAAACCAGCCGCAGTGTGCCGACCAACGACTTTATCAATGTGCGGGTAGATGCGGTGACCAAATTGCGTGTGATTCCTTCACCGGAAGGTATTCGTCTGGCAGCCAAGAACTTCATTAATATGGATGATAAGAAAATGGCGGAGCAGGTGCAGGACAGCTTGGAAGGTAACATGCGTGAAGTTATCGGTTCTATGTCCTTGAAAGATATTAATATAGATCGTGACCGTTTTTCTGATGAGATCGCCAAGAAAGCAAGTCCCGATATGGCTAAATTAGGTTTGGAGATTCTTTCATGCAATATCCAGAATGTGGTGGATGACAATGGTCTGATTGTGGACTTGGGTGCTGATAATACTTTTGCCATCAAAAAAACAGCCGCTATCACCAAAGCTAATGCGGAAAAGGAAATAGCTCAGGCTCAGGCGATTGCTCGCAAAGAGGCCAATGATACTGAGGTGGCCAGCGAGCAGTCTATTGCTGAACGCCAGCAGCAATTGGCACTGAAGAAAGCCGAATTGAAGATAGAACAGGACACTCGTCAGGCGGATGCGGATATGGCATACGCTATCCAACAGCAGATTCAGCAGGCCGTGGTGAACCGTGAGACCATCAATGCCAAGATTGAGCAGACCAAGCGTGAGCAGGAGCTGACCGCCGAGCAGGTGCGTATCCGTGAGAATGAGCTGAGAGCTACTGTCAATAAGGAGGCTGATGCTTTGAAGTATCAGACGGAGGTGGACGCAGCCGCAGAACTGGAAAAACAGAAAAGAGCGGCAGAAGCTAATGCATACGCGGCTGAAATGGACGCAAAAGCTGAGATTGCCCGTGCGGAAGCTAAACGTACGGCTATGATTTTGGAAGCAGAAGGTATCAAGGCTCAGGGAGAGGCGGAAGCATACGCTATTCAACAAAAAGGTTTGGCGGAAGCTGAAGCCATGCAGAAAAAGGCTGAGGCTTTCGAGAAATACGGTAAGGCCGCTATCACCGATATGGTGGTGAAGGTGTTGCCCGATATGGCGCGCGCAACAGCCGAGCCTATAAAAGCTATTGATAATCTGAGTATTTATGCGTCTGACGGCAATGGCGTAACCAATGTCACCAACAGCGTTCCAGTGGTGCTGAAACAGACTTTTGATGTGGTGAAGGATGCCACAGGCGTGGATATGAGCGATATTATCAAGAATAACCAGCGTATCAAAATTGATGACGACTCTCAGGTGACAGTGAAGAAATAGGCGCAAGATGGCAGGTTGTAGGTGGTAAACTATGCGAGATTTTTTGTTCGATATTCAAAAAAAATCCGTAAGTTTGCAAGCTAATACTTAATATGAATATCTTAAATAGAAATAATGGAAAAAGAACAAGTTAAGCAGGACAATACTTCCCATAACAAAAGCAAACTTAAAGTCGGCATCTTCTGCATTGCGGCAGTGGTGATTTTCTATCTTGGCGCTTGTTTTTTCAAAGGCGTTTCCGCCTTTGGCAAGAAAACGTATTACTATGCTGTGTTTGAGAATACCGGCGGTTTGCAGGAAAGCAATGCTGTTATGCTCAATGGATACAAGATAGGGCAAGTGACCAAGGTGTCGTTGCTTTCAGATAATCCTGTTCGCTTATGTGCCGAGCTCATGATTACCGAGCCCGTGAATATTCCCAAAGACTCCAAGGTACAAGTGGCTCCCAAAGATTTGCTGGGCGGCACGGTGGTGAATATCCTCTTCGGAAATGACACGCACATGCTACAGGCAAAAGATACGATGGCAACATACGTGGTGCCTCAAATGACCGATGGCATTGACGGCCTGAAAGCCCAGTTGGCCAGCATTCTGACATCTGTTGACACTATTGCCTTGTCGCTGAAAGATGTGATGTCGCCCGAAGGTGGTGCACAGGACTTGAAAGGCACTTTGGCTAATTTGGAGGCAACAACTGCCAACTTGAATTCCATTCTGGGTAATAATAAGGATAAAGTGGGCAAGCTGGTAACCAATCTTGAGAAGTTTAGCAATAATTTGCAAGAAGCTGGTCCGCAATTGGAAACTATTGTGAACAATCTGGACAAGATATCTGACTCGGTAGCTAAAGCTAATGTTACCCAATTGATAAATGATGCCCAGCAGGCGATAGGTGATGTCCAGCTCATAGTGAATAAAATCCAGAAGGGTGATGGTACACTGGGCCAGCTGGTCACCAACGATACGCTATACTCCAATCTGGAAAACTCCTTGCATAGCTTGGACGAACTGCTGAAAGACCTGAAAGCCAACCCGAAGAAGTATATCAATGTCACGGTCTTCGGCAAGAAAGAAAAGAAAGAGAAAAATTAGCAAATTAGTTGATTAGTTAATGTGCTAATTGTCAATGTGCTAATGTGCCAATTGAATTAGCAAATTAGTTAATTAGCAAATGTGCAAACGAAACAAACTGAAAGTTGAAAACTGAAAACTGAAAATTTAATTCCAACGACCAACTATCAACTATTAACTATTAACTATTAACTATTAACTGTTAACTTAACTGCCCCCTAACCCCTAATCACTAATCACTGACCCCTGAAAACCTATAACTAAAAAAATAAAATATGAAAAAAACAATGATTGTTATCGCCACTTGTGTGCTGAGTATGTCGGTGGTGTTTTCCGCTTGCAAATCAAAGAAAACTGAAGAAAAAACAGAAGCTAAAAGCGAAATGCAGCTGAAAGTGGAAGAATTTGCACCCGTTGATTTGACAGCTGACTTGTCGGATTTGACCGAGAACGAAAAGCAGATTGTCCAGATCTTTATTGAAATCGCTGATATTATGGACGATTTGTTCTGGAAACAGACTTTCGGAGACAAGACCATCCTTGACACTATCCAAGACCAGTGGACCCGTGATTTTGTGGCCATCAACTATGGTCCTTGGGAAAGATTGAACAGCAATAAGAGCTTTGTGCCCGGCTATGGCGAGAAACCGCTGGGTTGCCAGTACTATCCCGAAGATATGACTTTGGAAGAGTTTGACGCATTGGCTGATCCTGATAAGAACAGCCTTTACACTGTTCTCCGCAGAGATGAGAATGGCGCCTTAAAGGTGGTTTGGTACAAAGATGAGTATAAAGAGGAATTGACCAAGGTTTGTGAGTTGCTGGACAAGGCCATCGCTTTAGCCGAAGATGAAGGCTTGAAAAATTATCTGATTGAACGCAAGAAAGCTTTCGAGACCGATGATTATTTCAACAGCGATATGGTATGGATGGACATGAAGAACAGCAAATTGGATTTTGTGGTTGGTCCTATCGAAAACTATGATGATATGCTGCGCGAAGGCAAGGCCACATACGAAGCTTTTGTATTGATTAAAGATGACCAGAAGAGTAATGATCTGGCGAAGTTTGTAGCTATGCTGCCCGAATTGCAGAAACAGCTTCCTGGCGATGACAAATACAAAACTTTTGTGCCGGGTACTTCTTCCGATATGAATGTGTATAATGTGGTGTATTATGCCGGTGACTGCAATGCCGGTAGCAAGACTATCGCCATTAACCTGCCCAATGATGACCGTGTGCAGGCTCAGAAAGGCGCCCGTCGTCTGCAATTAGCTAACGCACAACATGCCAAATTCGACAAAATCATGATGCCCATTGGCGAGTTGATTATGGAACCGGCTCAGCAACAATATCTTAAGTTTGATGCTTTCTTCTGGAATGTCACTTTCCACGAAGTGGCTCATGGTTTAGGTATCAAGCAGACCATCAACGGAAAGGGTAGTGTGGATGAAGCTATGAAGACCGAGAAATCGACTTGGGAAGAAGCTAAAGCTGACATCTTGGGTCTGTTCTTAGTGAACACATTGATTGAGAAAGGCGAAATTACCAATATTACCGCAGAAGATGCCATTACGACATACATCGTAGGTTTGTTGCGCTCTGTACGTTTCGGTGCTGGCGAGGCTCACGGCAAAGCAAATATGATGTGCTACAACTTCTTCGAGGACGAAGGTGCTTTTACCCGCAATGCTGACGGTACTTATCATATTGATTTTGAGAAAGCTAAATCCGCTATTTACAACTGGGGTGCTTTGATTCTGAAGACCCAGGGCGAAGGCGATTTTGAATTCGCTAAACAATATACTGCTGAAAACGCCTCTGTTTCAGATGATTTGCAGAAAGATTTGGATAAAATCAACCATTCGGGTATCCCGAGAGACATCATCTACAATCAGGGTTGGGATGTGTTAAACCGCTAAATATGAAGCTGTTTTTAGTACCGACTCCGATAGGCAATATGGAAGACATCACCCTCAGGGCGTTAAGGGTCTTGAGGGAGGTGGATTTCGTGCTATGCGAAGATACGCGTACGACCAAGAATCTGCTGAAACATTACGAGATAGAACAGCGTTGCATGGCCTATCATATTCATAATGAACATCAGCAGCTGAAGCAGATTATCGCTCAAATCAAGACCTCGCAGAGTGTGGCCTTGGTGTCCGATGCCGGTACGCCAGGCATTTCAGACCCTGGCTTCCTGCTCCTGCGAGAGTGTATTGCTGAGGGTATTGAGGTGGAGTGTCTGCCGGGTGCTACCGCCTTGATTCCGGCTGTGGTCAACTCGGGACTGCCATGCGACAGTTTCTATTTCAATGGCTTTCTGCCTCATAAAAAAGGCAAGGAAAGCACTTTGCGTCGTTTGTCGGAAATGAAGGAGACCGTTGTTTTTTACGAGTCCCCGCACCGCTTGGCCAAAACCTTGGTGATGATGCAGTCTTTCTTTGCAGAAGATACACCGATATCGATTTCCCGCGAGCTGACCAAAATCCACGAGGAGAACTTCAGAGGCACCTTAGCCGACGCTATTGCCCATTTTCCGGTGGACAAGGAAGTGAAGGGGGAAATTGTCGTTGTGGTAGGGGGGAGGAGTTGAAAACTTAAAACTGAAAATTGAAAGTTGACAATTGACAATTAACAATGATAATGATATTGCAGGGGAAATAATTCCCCTTCTATTAGAAGGGGTGCCCGAAGGGCGGGGTAGTGACGTAAGTATAACGGCGCAGCCGTACATTTGAGAGAGAAGGAGGCGAAGCCTCCAACGGGTGCCCGAAGGGCGGGGTCGTGACGCAAATTTTTTCAATAATAAAATAACCAAATGGATACCAACGCACTCAACAAACTAACTTACGGGGTATATGTTATAGCCTCGGGAAATGAAAAAGAAAAGAATGCCTTTATCGCCACAGTAGCGGTGCAGGTGACTTCGCAGCCTGTGCAAATTGCAATAGCCTGCAATAAGAACAATTATACTGCCGAATTCATTGAAAAATTCGGGAACTTCTCTGTTTCTGTGATAAAAAGAGAATATGCCCCTGCTTTGTTGGGTAATTTCGGCTTCCAAAGTGGCAGAGACATTGACAAATTTGCTAAATATGATTGTATCTATGGCCAGAATACACTGACGAATAAATTGGATGTGGGCAGTCACATTTTATACATCGGCGAGGTGCTGGATGCGAAAACTTTGTCCCTGAACGAGTCACCGCTGACCTACGCCTATTACCATGAGGTGAAAAGGGGTGTGGCTCCTGCAAATGCACCGCATGGTGCGACATCAGTCAATGCAACGCAAGTTATAGAGACGCGCCAAGGCACGTCTCTACAAGCAAATGATAATCAACCCAATAATTCAAATAATAACAACCAAAATTCTACAGCTATGAAAAAATATGTTTGCTCTGTATGTGGTTATGTGTATGACCCTGAAAAAGGAGATCCCGATAGTGGCATCGCCCCCGGCACCGCTTTTGAAGATATCCCAGACGATTGGTCCTGCCCCCTCTGTGGCGTTGGCAAAGAAGACTTCGAACCACAAGAATAACAATTTGCTAATTGAATTAGCAAATTAGTTAATTAGCAAATGTGCAAATTAGTTAATTAGCAAATTAGTTAATGAAACTAAAAAAACAATAACTATTAACTATTAACTAACCCCTAATCACTAACCCCTAATCACTAACCCCTG
>CACXXY010000126.1 GCA_902771655.1 uncultured Bacteroidota bacterium
CGTTGCATCCCCTTCAACAATCCACTGGAAGAAGGCAAGTGCATTTTGACTGGCAAGCCCTCGAAACAGCGTGTGTTGTTTGCCAGAGCGTATTAAGATTTTTTCTTGTATTGCATACAACCGCAACTACCATAAAGGGTGTGCCAAAACAGGCATGCCCTTTTTTGTTTGTGTGCTCTCACGATTTCGCTTTTTTTAAGTGCTTTGCAAACGAAATTGACGGTTGATGGAGTGAGACTCCAGAGATTATATATAGTATTTATTTTAGTTGGTAAACTGTGCCACTTTTTTTCATACAATTTGTTTATTTTTGCCAAATAAAAAGAATTGTTATGAGTAAAAATTTGATCAACAGGTATATTTGGTTAGTGGATACTATTTATCAGGCTGGTTCTTCGGGAATTACACTCCGTGAGATTTCGGAAAAATGGGAAAGCAATTGGCGAATGTCAGGAAAGGAGGAGTATCCGAGACGCACCTTTATGAACCACAAAAATGACATTTGGGATATTTTCGGCATTGAAATAGGCTGTCATAAGCATTCCAACCGCTACTATATTGTCGATAGCAGTGATATTTCCGACTCGTCAGGTTTCCGTAGGTGGATGTTCGAGACATTGGCGGTAAACAACCATATTAATGAGAGTTCCCAGTTGCACGACCGTATCTTGCTGGAGGACAATCCTTCGGGCGGAGAATTCCTGTCTACCATACTGGAGGCAATGCGCGACGGAAAGATGATCACCTTCGATTATCGCCCGTTCTGGTTCGAGGGCGACCATTACTCCAGTTATTACCACTTTGAGCCCTATGCCCTGAAAGTGTTCAAACGTCGCTGGTATCTGTTGGGCAAATATGGCAACTCCCCGCTGAAACTCTATGGTCTCGATCGCTTTCTGAATATCGACATCGAATTCGAAGACTTTACGATGCCCCAGGACTTCAACGCAAACGCCTACTTCTCCACCTGTTTCGGCATTATCCTTGGCGATGAAGAACCACAGAGTATCAGGTTAAAAGTGGCTGACTATCAGGCAAACTATCTTCGCTCGCTTCCTCTGCATCACTCACAGAAAGAGGAGAAACGCACCGATGAGCACACCATTTTCAGCTATTACCTGCGTCCCACATTTGACTTCGTGCAAGAGTTGCTCTCCATGGGCGAAACCGTGGAAGTGCTGGAACCAGCCTCCCTGCGTTCGGAGATGGAGCGAATCGGAAAAGAGATTGCGAAGAATCATAGAGGGAAGGTGTGACGGTAGTTTTTTGACATGGACTGTGCCGTGTTTTGGCATACCTGCGTTTTTATATTACGCAAAATGCGTAATGTCTATACTATCGGATCTGGGCACACGCCCCTCCGCTGGCACTTCTCGCACTCGCTGCCGCGCCACACTTTGTCGAATTCCTCAATGGCGGCGGACACGATGGATGGTTCATCGGTAAGGATGCCCGCCTCGAAGTTGCGGCGGTGGGGTGACTTCATCCCCATTCCCGCACCCGTGAGGTTTGCGCTGCCCACGTAGCAGACGGTTTGGTCAATGACGATGATCTTGAAATGTACTCGTGGGCACATCACCCGTTCCAGCATCTTGGCCAGTCGTGGGTAGCGGTCGAAGTCGGCACGGAAGTTCGGCCCCGGCTCCTTCGCGTGGATAAGCCGCACCTCCACGCCCTTCCCCAGTAGCTCTGCCAGCACCCCAAGAAACGGCTTCTCGATTTTCCCTTGCAACACATACAGGTCTTTGATGTCGGCGGTGCCTATCCACAGTGAGTGCATGGCCTTCATCGCGAGGTCAAGGACGGAGGTGTAGTGGGAGGAGTCGGAGATGAACTGGATCATAGCAAATTAAGGAATGAAAATTTTACCGGACCATAATTTTTTTAGAAAATCAGTAGCAGGCCATATTTCAACACCATTGAAAAGTCGAGGTCTTTCTTCTAATGACACTATCACCAATTTGCATTGTGGATGCTCTTCGTGAAATGCTTTTAGTCCTCTCAGTTGGGATGAAGAGATGTGTTCGGATGATTTGATTTCAATTGCCACTTCTGCATCGCCAATGATTGCATCCACCTCATAGGCATTGTTCAATGTATGCCAGAATGAGAGTTTCTTTTCCGATTCCGTATAATCAAGATATGCGGCCAGTTCCTGGATGATAAGATGTTCGAAAGCATGTCCATATTCGGCTGTACCTCGCTTGAGATTATTTCGGTGCAGCAAATAGTTTGTGATACCCACATCAAAGAAATAGAATTTTGGAGCTACTTGCACTTTGCGTTTGATTACCTTGGAATAGGCGGGCATGAACATTCCCACCAGCGTTTCCTCCAGAATGGTGTAATACTCCTTGACGGTTTTAGAAGACACTCCGCAATCACTGGCAATTCGGGTGTAATTTACCATCTCTGAATCACTCAATGCGGCTACTTCTAAAAAACGGGTGAAGGAATCAAGATTGCGGACTAATGCTTCTGCAATAATCTCCTGCTGCAGGTAATCCCCAATATAAGCCTGTAAGCGTTTTTGCGGATTTTTGATCAAATAATGACGCGGCAACATACCCTGATTAACGGCTTTGTCCAAGTCAAAATCGGGGATTTCGGCACTAACCAACGGGTGTAGTACTTTCCGAATAGCTCTGCCACCTAGTAAATTGGCTCCTGAGCGTTTCAATTTCCGTGCACTGGAACCGCATAAAATGAAACGGATGTCCCTATTGGTCATCAGCCAATGAACTTCATCCAGCAAAGCCGGTATTTTCTGTATCTCATCAATGATGACCAATGAACCCTCCTCTAACATCATGCATTCGTCGCGCAATAGCGAAGGCTTTAACTTGTATTGCGTGTACACATCCGATTTCAGCATGTCATAATATGGAACTTGAGGGAACATTTGCTTCAACAGTGTGCTTTTTCCTGTTTGGCGTGGTCCCCAAAGGAACATACTGTCATTCTTTATATCGCTCAGAGACAATAATCTATCTAACATTTTCCGTATGTTTTTATTAAGTTGCAAAGATAGATAAAAAAATAATACGAAAGAATATTTTCGAATGAAATTTTGAAGTGCTACTTCAGATTTTGCGATAAATTTTGAAGTATTACTCCCAATATTCGCTCAGATAATCGGATCCGGACACACGCCCTTCCGCTGGCACTTCTCGCATTCGCTGCCGCGCCACACTTTGTCGAACTCCTCGATGGCGGCGGTCACGATGGCGGGTTCATCAGTGAGGATGCCCGCTTCGAAATTGCGGCGGTGGGGCGATTTCATCCCCATACCCGCGCCCGTGAGGTTCGCGCTGCCTACGTAGCAGACCGTCTGGTCGATGACGATGATCTTGAAATGCACCCTCGGACACATCACCCGTTCCAGCATCTTGGCTAATCGCGGGTAGCGGTCGAAATCGGCACGGAAGTTCGGCCCGGGTTCCTTGGCATGGATAAGCCGTACCTCCACACCTTTGCCGAGCAGCTCCGCCAGCACCCCGAGAAACGGCTTCTCGTTTTTCCCCTGTAGCACGTATAGGTCTTTGATGTCGGCGGTGCCAATCCACAGTGAGTGCTTGGCCTTCATGGCTAGGTCAAGCACGGTGGTGTAGTGGGAGTTACGTGGTAACTTTGTTTCAGAAAGGATAACGGGTTTCAAGGTAATCAAGCCACTTCTCAAAATTGGCACCATGGTAATATGTCCTCAACAGTTTGAACAAATCCTCAAACGTGATGTATCCGAAGGTTGAAGCCCCGTATTCTGTCAGGAACTCTTGATATTTTGGCAACACTAACGGAAAATGTGGATTGCCGCTCGGGAACAATGTAATGCTGTGAAACCTCTTAATGAGAGGGTTTGGCCTTGACAGCATCGATGCGCCAAGAATATGATTCCGCCAGATTTGACGGAAATCGTCCTTGCAAAGTTTCGTGTCACGAAGTGGTTTGTTGGTGATTTCATCTTTGAAAAAACCGCATGACTTGGTGACTTCGGCATATCTGGAATGGTCATTCTCCATTACTTCGCGATACTCTTTCTTTCCCCATGGATAGCCTTCCTCGGTATATTTCACCTCAATGCCGAGGCCGCACTTCTCCCCTTTGCTCTTGTATTCAACATAGGCATCGAAAGAGGTGTTGTCGTTCAGACTACGGGATTTCTCAGGAGCCCATTCGATTCGGATGTCTGTAATCTCATCGACAACTTGGGGACCGATGATTTTATCAAACACCTTGGCCGCAGCCTCCCTGTCGGTATCCATTGGAATGAAGATGTTCCACGGAATATGTTCGCTTCTCAATAGATTGGCATATAGACCGTCATGCTGCTCAGATGACAAAGAGGGATAACGCTCTTTGATTCTCTTCAATATTTCAGTTCTAAACTCCTCGCAAAAGTTCAAGCCCTGCTCAGCATTTTCTGGAAGAAGAAATGCCCCATAGCGACCATAACGGTTCTTGGGATCAAAAGGGACTTTCAGCACTTCCTCACGGAATGTTGATTGCTTGGTTCTCGCGGCTCTTTTAAAGGGGTTATCGCCTTTGTACACAGTGTCGCAATGAAGCTTATATTGGTTGCAAGTCATATCTATCTGAATTTGAAACAATCTGATTGACTAGACGCACACCATATTCAACACGGTCTTCCCTATCTATTCCATTTTCATCCATAAAAGGCTTTTCTGATGGCAGAGGATATTCTTCGATGGCATATTCTTCATTATCCTCAACAGATCGCCTATACAGGACAAATTTATCATTCAAGCAATCTAAGGACAACTCTGCGGACAGAAGGAGTTTGTCGCCTTGATAAGCATAAGAACCCAACTGATACTTCTCGTTCAATGCAAAATACAAGGCGAGAGTAAACACGCTCCAATTCCAACCACTTAAACGTTCTGATGTGCGCATTTTGAGCGTATGGAACACGCCGTCATCATAGGTATAATACATGCCGTATGTATCGGAAAGCATTGCGGGATATTTGACAAAATAGTATAACCAATCCTTTTTAGTTTCAGGATTTGACAGATAGTCCTCAATTGTTTCCTGAAGAACATCATCGGAAAACGCATCTGAGCTATATAACATGGCGTTAAGAACACTTTTCGTTTTCTCAAAACCTGTTCTTTGTTTGGATGGGTGGAATAAATCTTGCCAGGTTGAATTATTCCTTTCACTTGTGGTACCCATTTGCCAACGACAATCGTCAAGCATTTGCGAATAGTCACCAAAGACAAGCAAAGAACTCGTTATTAACTTCCTACTGCAATTGTTGAATAATTCCCTGAATTTATGAAAATTGTTGGGGTTGTCCAATCCAACAACGGCGATGCAACCAGAGAGTAAATCATGGTCTTCAAGATGGAAAAGCTCCTCTTTGTATTGTTGGTTTTGTGGGAGCCATTCCAGTTTTGCCCGTTCCTCTTCTTTCTGTTTCTGATTATATGCACCATCAATCGGTATTTCACCAGTTGTTATTATGACTCGGGTTTCTTCCAAAAGCTTAGGCATATTATTACGCTGGCCATCAGCACGGATTTCAAATTGTGAGTTCCATATCAGGTTCCTTATAATTCTAATTCTTCTCTGGAAATCTTCCCCTGAAATAAACCGCTTGTTTTGAAGATAAACAACAACCGCGAATAACAACAAAGTGTTGTTCAATGAGAATTTGCGATTTCGATTGACATATTGCCTATAATTATCGCAACATTGCTTAAATAAATTCACGTCTTCTTGGAAGATTTTGGTTTTGTTTGTTTCATACTGTCTTCTTGAAAAGACATTTTCAAAAAATGCATCAATATCAAAACCACACCAACAATCGAAAGCATCCATTAAGAACTTGATGTTTTCTTTCGAGCAAGGGTTTTCTTTGCCATATAGGATCTTTGCCAACTTAAACTCGTCTCTTTCAGGCAGACCATCTCGCTGTTGATACCAAAGTATATCACTGACGAAGAAGAAATAACGCATAAACTCATCGTCAACGATATTATTCTCACCTCGATATGGGAATAACATGTCGGTCCAATCCAAGTCAAACTTCCTGTTGATTTCAACGGATGTTTCAACATCGTATTCCCTAATCATCCTTTCAAACTCCGCCTTGAAATGCTCGAATGGAGTAAGTGGTTTCCCTCGCGAATTCATTTTGATATATAGCTCATCCGTCAATCCCATTTCTGTGATAGGCAGGAAATAGAAAGAAACACAATCTTCCTTGACAAGCTTCTGCCATAGATTGCTCATTGAAGCAAATTTCTCTTGAATGGCATCAATCATCACCAACATGCCATCGATTGTGGGGTTGTTTTGCCATTGATACTGAAACCAGGATTGGTTTTTTA
>CACXXY010000127.1 GCA_902771655.1 uncultured Bacteroidota bacterium
GCGAAATTATTGGTTATCAGTGGTTTGATTGGAGGTCTGTACGATTTCTGCATGACCACCTTCAACTTTTGGTCCGAAACCATCACTACCCGCATGGCCGCTTGGGGCGAGCAATTGGCGATGAATCACAAGTTCGTCTTCAAAATGAACGGCAGCGCCATCCTCTTAGGCACAGGTTATCTGATTGGTCTGAAATACGCCATGATTATCTGTGCAGGCTCTTTCCTGTCATGGTGGTTTATCGTTCCTTTGTTGGGACAATACGGTGTCACCCCTGACGGAGTACTGATGAGTACCATGGATCCGGACTTAATCTTCTCGCAATATGTAAGATACATCGGCATCGGCGGTATCGCCATGGCGGGTATTTTAGGCGTTATCAAATCCGCCGGCGTAATCAAAACCTCGCTGAGTGTAGCCTTCAAAGCCAATAAAGGCAAGAGCGGCGAAGAGCAGCAAGTACTTCGTACCCAACGTGATATACCCATGAAGATAATCCTTTTCGGCTTCTTGGCTGTCATCATCATGATGGTGCTCTTCTTCATTTTCGGAGGTATGCAGATGAACCTGACACAGATTATCGTCGGCATCCTGGTGGTATTTTTGTTTGCTTTCCTGTTCACCACTGTGGCAGCTACTGCCATTGCTACCGTAGGCACCAACCCTGTTTCAGGTATGACCATGATGACCTTGATTCTCAGTTCTTTCATTCTGTCGGCAGTAGGTTTGCAAGGTGGCACCGGCATCATCACCGCCTTAGTAGTAGGCGGCATCGTTTGCTCCGCTTTGGCTATGGCCGGAGGTTTCATCACCGACCTGAAAATCGGTTACTGGATTGGAACATCCCCCTACAAACAACAGGGACTGAAATTCTTAGGAACATTAGTGTCAGCACTTACCGTAGGCGCTGTTATCATGTTGCTGTCCAAGACATACGGCTACACTGGTGAAAACGCATTGGTAGCTCCACAAGCGAACGCCATGGCCGCCATCATCGAACCCCTGATGTTCGGTGGCCAGACTCCCTGGATTCTGTATATCATCGGGGCTATTTTGGCCATTGTGCTCGACCGCATTGGCGTTCCCGCCTTGGCCTTCTCTTTGGGTATGTTCATCCCCTTGCAGTTGAATATTCCCTTGCTGATTGGTGGTGCTTTGGCATGGTTCATCGGCAGCCGCAGCAAAGACGAGTCCGTTAACAAAGCTCGCAAAGAAAAAGGCACTTTGTTAGCTTCCGGTATGTTGGCCGGCGGTGCCATCATGGGTGTGGTAAGCGCCATCATGAAATACGCCGGGGCCGACGTGGCAATGCCTACCGAATACATCGGCTCTTCAGCCTACAACATCCTCGCCATCGTGATGTACGCCGCATTATGCGTGTATTTAGTGGTACATTCCTTATCTAAAAAAACTGAAAATTGAAAACTGAAAACTGAAAATTAGCAAATTAGTTAATGAAACTGAAAAAAACAATAACTTTCAACTTTCAACTATTAACTATTAACTTAACTGCCCCCTAATCACTAACCCCTAACCCCTGACCCCTAACACCTATGAAAAAGTTATTCCTTATCCTCATAATAGTGTTCTTGGGCTGGAGCTTGTCAGCCCAGGAGGACACTTTGTCATGGAAGCAGCAGTTGCAGCGGCACGACATCCAAATCGGCATTGGCGACCCCCTGCTACCTGCCTTTGTAACAGGACAAATATTCGGGCATGGTCGTCCAGATTATTATGAACAACTTCCAGCGGTCAATTGGTTCGGCGACGACAGCTATAAATGGAGAGCATGTACTCCCGCCATCAGTATCAGCTACAAATATCGTCTCACCAAATGGTTCTGGCTTGGCGCAACACTTTCATACACATGCTTTCTTGAGAACAGATACGACCGTGTAACCAATGTTAAAACCTCCTCAGAAAGAGACCATATCATCAGCATTATGCCATCGGTGCGATTTTCCTGGCTCAACAAGAAATATGTCACCCTATACTCTGGTCTGTCACTTGGTTATGCTGTCGATATCATTCAATATAAATCACAAACAGAAAAATATAGCACTGCAGAACACGGGGTCGGTTTCCAGCTCACTGCAGTAGGCGTTCATGTAGGCAGAAAGTGGTATGGATTCACTGAAATCGGCGTAGGTATGCAGGGCTTTATCCAAGCCGGTTTCGGTTGTAATTTCAACAGCAAAAAGAAATAAACCGCAAATTCATTCTTTAAAAGAATAAGGATTATGAAAAAGTATATAATTATCATTATAGCGATTACTTTGGTTTGCGTTGGTTGCTATCGTGAGAAACGCGGCAAACTCACCCAAAGAGGCAAGGAAATCCACGATTCATGGCTGATGTACTCCCAAGAGATGATTGAGAAAACAATTGTTCCCGTTTTTCAAATGGACGCCTGGATTGGTGGAAATGACAGTATCCGCCGAATCATAGAGGACAACTATTTCCCTTATTTGCGTGTCCGCGAAGAAGCCACCAATGAATTTGCCTTCTATGACGGAGCTCAGAAAATACTGACAGTAAACACCAATGGATATGCACTGGCAGACAATGGAGCATCATGGTTGGTCAGCATTAATAATGCCAGAACCTATGAAAGCGATTATGGCCAAATTCCCATGTTTCTGGCTTATCCATCGCAATGGCGACTGTTTATCAGCAAGACAGGAAACCAGCAATGGAATATCAGTTTAGACACCACCCGAAGCATGGGTAGCAAGTGCGACTGGAAACTCGGCTTGCCTGCCAACGACACTATTGTGTATTTCTCACAACAAGAATTCTCTCTTGCCGGTAACGGGACTTTCAAGTATGCCGGAGATGTTTATCTTCGTTATCATATTGATGAGACACTTCAACACCAAGGGAACCTATATCCATGGAATCGTGGCGTTGTATCAATGATTGCCAGATTTATCGACCCTGAAACAAATGAGATACCCATAGACGATATTCACGTGAAAGCCGAATACATCGGAGATGGTATAAAAATCACCTACCGGAATATTACTGAGACATGGGAATTTGAGAAAAGACATTAAAAAAAAAGAGGGGCAAGCCCCTCTTTTTTTATCTCAAACTTTGTTTGTTCATCCTGTTGAGTGCTTCTTTGAAGACATCGATAAGGATGGCATTTTCTTTATACCCTGCCGCATCTCTGACACAGGATTCCA
Source organism: uncultured Bacteroidota bacterium (assembly GCA_902771655.1). Lineage (GTDB taxonomy): Bacteria > Bacteroidota > Bacteroidia > Bacteroidales > WCHB1-69 > RUG11690. The sequence goes on from CACXXY010000127.1 coordinate 3,189, forward strand.
CCAAAATCTCGTAAACCTTTGACTTGTCAATCATATACACCGAGCGGATAGTAAAAGTTTTATCCTTCTCAAGATAAATCTCCATGGTCTTTTTGCTCATATTCTGAATCACCATTGGTGAAATCTGATGAACAATCTTTTCGATGGCTGAGATTTGTTCTGAAGAAGCTCTTTTCTGCATCATGATCATTTTGCACTGGCTGACAAACGGCAATTCCACCTGATAGGTCAAATTGGTCATGCCTGTGATATAATTTTTTTCCCTCACATCCTTAAGATTCGAGCCAGAGGTTTCCACCTGTGACCATAAATAAAGCGCATCACCAATTTTGGGATTAATCTCACATTTAAATTTAGCAGTTGACGCAAGCTGCTCCTCAATGGTGTAACTATCAGTTTTCCAACCATCGTTACTCAACTTGGCAGCCATTTCCTTGAAATTATCAGCCTTGACAGGAGTCATCACATCTCCCCTTCCCTTTTTGTTTTGTCCAAACAATTGACCACCAGTCAATAAAAGAACCGCGCATACTACAGAAAGCGTTAATTTCAAATTTTTCATAGTCATTATGTTTTATTGTTATTATCTCATATAATTACAAACTGCAAAAATACAAAAATATTGTTGATTTGCGAAACACCGATATTGGCAAATTTCTTTTTTTCAAAAAAGCATCCATTTTTTTCCAAAAATCAAGTCTTAGACTCTTTTTGCCACTTTTTGATTAGTCAACAAAAAAATATTATTTACAGCACAATATCTGACAAAAACAGCATTTTTACAACAATTTGAATTTCAGAATTTTACAATAAATAGCACTTGATTTTTAAAGTTGCATGTAATATTTTTGAAAACAAAAAAAAGATGAAAGAGGAACTGCTTCAATACTTATGGCAGCATAAGATTTTCAACCATAACGGACTCAGGAGCACCGATGGAAGAGATATACATATCATCAGTCCGGGCATGATGCACCATGACGCCGGTCCAGACTTCAAACAAGCCGTTATCCGCATCAACGACATCATCTGGGCAGGAGATGTGGAGATACACGTGAACAGCTCGGACTGGTACAGACACCATCATCAGAAAGACGAGAAGTATAAGTCTGTCGTTCTGCATGTTGTCTATAATGCCGACATGGAAATCGTGCGCAATGACAAGGAATATATTCCCACCTTGGAGCTCAAGAATTATATTCCGGAGGATATGCTGGAAGAATACAAGAAGCTCACCTTGTCCACGAACGACATACCCTGCGGAAACAGTGTCACATCCATTCCTTCCTTAACAATGACTTCTATCCTTTCGGCCATGGCAGTTGACAGGCTGCTAAGGAGGCAGGAGCAGCTTTTCCGACTGCTAAAAAAATGCGCAGACGACTGGAGCGAACTGACATACAGAACATTAGCTATCAATTTCGGGTTTAAGATCAACAGTACCGCTTTCGAAATGCTGGCACAGAGTCTGCCTTATAAAATCATACAGCGTCACGGGGACTCACGTCTGCAAATATACGCTTTGATATTCGGCCAGGCAGGCCTGTTGCAATCCGACACTGAAACAGCACAAACACTTACAGATGAACATTTTGCGAAGCTACGCAATGAGTATGATTACTTGCGTTACAAGTACAAACTGACAGCGATACCTGCAGGATTATGGAATTTATTACGTTTAAGACCGAAAAATTTTCCAGGCATACGTTTGGCACAGTTCAGCGAACTGTTATTTTCCTGTTCGGATTTATTCAATGAACTGATTCTCAATGAAAACATCAGCAACTTACACCATTTATTTCAAAACATCAGGCCTCATGAATACTGGCAGACCCATTTCCAACCCGGCAAAGCCACCCGGAATCACCCTGCCCAACTGGGCAAAGATTCCATCAATCTTCTGTATATCAACAGTATAGCTCCATTACTATTTGCTTTTGGTTCTTTCAGTGGCAATGAACAACTGAAAAGTCATGCCTTGGAGATTTTGGAGGACACTCCCGCTGAGAGCAACCACATCACAAGAAAATTTTATGTTTATCCATTCCCCCATGACTCCGCAATATATTCGCAAGCCCTGTTGGAGTTGTATTCCAACTTCTGCAAAAAGAAAAAATGCTATTCCTGTCCTATTGGACAATACGTCGTCACAAACCTGTATGGCAGCAGGGCATCACCACCAGCATAGTCCACTCCTATTCTTGGCGTAATTTGCACCTGATTATCAGGAATTTGCAAACCTCTGTCTTCTATCCATATTTTATCTGACAAAAGAGAACAACCATTTAATTCCTTAGTGATACCAAGAGCTTTGGTGAGCTTACCAGGTCCATTGGTCAAGGCTGGTGACATTTTGTTTTTACGCAGGCGTTGCAGCATCAGTTCCTCGCCATGAGTAGGAAAGACAGCCCTTATCAATACCGCTTCCGGTTCATTTTCCGCATTGGTCACCACATTGAACATATTGTGCATGCCATAACAGAAATACACGTATGCCACTCCCCCCGCATGATACATCATCTCATTTCGGGCCGTGCGACGACCTCCGTAACTATGACAGGCCTTGTCACCTATCCCCTTATACGCCTCCGCCTCTGTGATTATTCCGCCAGACAGCTGACCGTCAATACAGGTGAACAGATACTTGCCCAACAGGTCGCGAGCCAAGGCAACGACATCAGTATTCAGATAATAGGTTTGGGGAAGGAGCATGTCAGTGATTAGGGGTTAGGGGTTAGGTGTTAGAATTAATAATTAATAATTAATAGTTAATAATTGACAGTTGACAATTCAAAATTCAATTGCGGTGGAACCGTAGCCTACGCATAGGGGTTAGGGGTTAGAATTAATCATTAATAGTTAATAGTTGACAGTTGACAATTCAAAATTCAATTGCGGTGGAACCGCAGCCTACGCATAGGGTTAGGGGTTAGAATTAATCATTAATAGTTGACAGTTAATAGTTGACAGTTGACAATTCAAAATTCAATTGCGGTGGAACCGCAGCCTACGCATAGGGGTTAGGGGTTAGAATTAAT
>CACXXY010000128.1 GCA_902771655.1 uncultured Bacteroidota bacterium
CGACCTACTCATCTGGGCCACAGATGGTTATCATTACAATTATGACAAAATAGATGTACGCCAACAAGACTCCATAATAATCATTATAGATCGTTTGCCAGGCGAAAGCTATACGGAACAATACACCATGGTTCCTCCTTCAGGCAATAGCAATGTCACCATCGCCGACAAGAAGAAAGCCGACAAAAATGCCCAGCGCCTGCAATATGAGGACTCACTCCGCAATGCCTACATGGCTACTTTCAAAACAGAGACGGATGCCACTGATATCAACAATGAGAATCTGACTACAGAGCAAATTGGCATGTTCCTTAAAAAAAGCGAGGGCAACTATGCCGAACTGACAGACTTCCTCAACATGCACCAGAAAAAAGACACTTACTTATATCTGTATGATTTCCTTAATTCTTTATCAGATAAAGATTTAAGAGATTTTGTTAAAGAAACATTAGAAGACCACATCACCAGCTATGGAGACAAACCTTCCCCATATTCCTTATATATCTATAAGCAAGGCATCATCTCTCCCCGTATTGCCAACGAAGGACTAAGACCATGGAGAAAGTATCTGAAAGAGGTTCTCACTGCCGATTTGGGGGTAAACGCGACACCCAACAATGTGAAAAACTGGATTGAAAAACACATCCAGATTGATGACGATGCCAACTATTTCAACTGATATCTTTTTTGTGGCGGCCTGCCGTGCCTTGGACATTCCTGCCTACATGGATAATGCTACAGGACAGATATTTGCGTATAACAACAGCCAGTGGAACCTTGTCCGCTTTGAGGAAGGCAGAAAAGTTCTGCCTAACGGCACTTTGGTTATTAATTACGACAAAAAGCAAAGCCTGAAACCTGTTTATTGGACCAATTTCACCCTTGCCAAGTATGAAGACGGGGATTTCGTCACCTTCGACTATGAAAACGACCCGCGTGTTGGCACATTCCCCATCACTCTGGAACTGGAACAAGGTTATTACATGCTTTCCACCGGCAACCGATACACCGATGGCACCGCATTGTCGCGTATCGAATATTTCGGCATAATGCCTGGTCAAACAACAAGCAAAGATTTAATTATCAGAAGTTTGGATGAAAAAATCAGTAATTATGGCCAAATTGACCTTCAATTCAAAGTGCCTTCACAAGACAAAAAAACAGTCAAAACTCTGACCCAAGGTCATCCTCTCCTACTCTGCTTTATCGATCCGAGCCGCGAGCCCAGCAAACACTTGCTGAAAGACATCGCCGCCCATGCACGTGAGTTCGAGGAAAGAAATTACAGTGTCGTTTTCGTCCTGCCACAAGACAAAAAAACTCCCGATTTCAATTTCGACAAGTGGAGATTGCCAGCACAAAGCATCTTGGTGGAAGATGAAGGCAACCTATGGCTTAACAATGTGATAACACACACTAAATCAACATTCAGCGACAATTTCCCCTTGGTAATTTTTGCAGACAAAACCGGAAACATCCTGTTCAAAAGCGAAGGCTACCGGATCGGTACTGGCAGTCAGATCTTGCAGAAAAAGTAATGTGGAGACATTATGATAAAATATTTTCGTCTGTGTGTATTTCGAGAAATTTATGTAACTTTGCAAGATGTTTCGGTAATTATCATCGATAATAAAACACTGATATGAAAAATTTGGGCATATTCATCCTAATGATTCTTTGTTTTGCCTGCAATGTGTGTGCACAAACAGACGAATCCCTTGTCATCGAGCAGACCGCCCAAATCATTGCCGTTGACCCGCAAGGCAATATTTACGCTGTTAATAACGCAAGTTTGTACAAATACGCGCCAAACGGAACATTATTATATAGCTATACCCAGAATCTGGATGGGAACATCACCTCCATTGATGTGGACAATCCATTGAAAATCATGCTTTTTTACCGCGATGCCGGCACCATTTTGTTTCTCAACGACAAGTTGTCTCCTATCGGCGACGCCATTGACTTGTTTGCCAAAGGACTGACAACCATCAATTTAGCCACCTATTCCACGAAAAATCAAATCATCTTATACGACGAAGCCAATACCGACCTGATTATCCTGGATTTTTATTTTAACGAAAAAGAACGCATCCACTATAATTTTAACGACTTCAATCCCGTTATATTGAAAGATATCAATGAGCAAAAAATCTATATGCAAGATCAACAGAATGGCATTTATTTTTTTGACAGCTTCGGTACTTACGACAAAAGTATCGCAATACTGTCCGGATTCCCCGTACAAGTCTCCAAAGATGTAATTTTCTTCGTAAAGAATAATCAACTATACAGCTACAATTACTTGAATTTAGAAGCCCACACGTTGACAGACCTCCCCGAAGAGACCCAACAGGTACTTGTATATCAAAACAAGATTATACTTTCAAATGGTAAAATAATATCTATCAACAAATTAAAATAAAACAGCTATGAAAAAAACAGGCATTATTATCGGAATCATTGCATGTATTGCAACGGTTGCAGCCGTATGGCTGGCCGGCCACTACTTTTACAAAACCAAAGGTCCCGCCAAAACCATGTCAGTCATTGGTTTAGCGGAAAAGGACTTCGAATCTGACTTGATTGTATGGGATTTAAGCTATTCCGTTCGCAACATGAACATGAAAGACGCTTACAGTGTTATCAAAGACCAGAACAATGTGGTGAAAGAATACTTGAAAAGCAAGGGTATTGATGAGAAAGAGGTGATTTTCAACGCTGTAACCCATTATGCCGACAACGAATGGGAATGGAATGAGACGGCACGCCGCAGTTTCGAAGTCTTCAAGGGCTATGTCTTGACCCAGAGCATCCGTGTGGAATCCACCGATGTGGAGAAAATCGAAAAAATCTCACGCGAGGCAAGCGACCTTTTGGATCATGGCATTCAAATCAGCACAAATGATGTCTCTTATTACTACACAAAACTGGCTGACCTGAAGATTGAAATGTTGGCCAATGCCACCAAAGACGCACGCAACCGTGCAGAAACCATCGCCAAAAATGCCGGCGCCAACCTCGGTGGTCTCAAAACCGCCAATATGGGTGTTTTCCAGATTACCGCTCCCAACTCCTCCAACGAAGATTATTCATGGGGAGGCACTTTCAACACCAGCTCCAAACAGAAAAGAGCAAGCATCAATATGCGACTGACTTACTATGTGAAATAAAAACAAGTCGCTATATTTCACACAAACAATTCATCATCAGGTAATTAACAAAAAAATATTATAAACTTTAGAACAGAAAACATGACAAACTTAGAACCTAAAATTGTATTTGATTTCTTTGACGAGATTTGCAAAGTTCCCCGTCCCTCCAAAAAAGAGGAAAAAATATCTGCATGGTTGGTTGAAACCGGCAAAAAATTAGGTTTGGAGACCAAACGTGACAAAATTGGCAACGTATTGATCAGCAAGCCAGCCACACCAGGCCGGGAAAATGTCACTCCTATCATTTTCCAAGCTCACATGGATATGGTATGCGAAAAAAATAATGACACCAAATTCGACTTTGAGAAAGACGCCATCCAATCGTATGTTGACGGCGAATGGATGAAGGCCAAAGGCACTACCCTCGGCGCAGACGACGGCATCGGCATGGCCATGGCCTTGGCTATCTTGGCCTCCAAAGACCTGGAACACGGTCCCGTTGAATGCCTCTTCACCGTAGATGAAGAGACTGGTTTGACCGGTGCCTTCGCCCTTGAACCCGGCTTTATGAAAGGCAAAATGCTGCTCAATCTCGATTCCGAGGATGAAGGCCAGTTCTTTATCGGCTGTGCCGGCGGCAAAGACACGGTAGCCACTTTTGACTGCGAATGGGATACTGAAATCGACAAGAACAGTGTGGCATACAACGTGACGGTCAAGGGTTTGCAAGGCGGCCACTCTGGCGATGATATCAACAAAGGCCGCGGCAACGCCGTCAAATTGCTCAACCGCCTGCTCTGGAATGGCTATCAGGAATATGGTTTACGCATTGCCGACATCAAGGCTGGCAACTTGCGTAACGCCATTGCCCGTGAAGGCTCTGCCCTCGTGGTAATCTCAAAAAACGATGCCAAAGATTTCGAACAATATCTTAAAACAATGAACGAGGCATACAAAAACGAGTATTTCGTTACCGACCCCAGTGTGGAAGTATGCTTCGAAAGCACTACCATGCCGAAAAAAGTGTTGGACGAGGGATTGCAAGTGGATCTGATGAATTGCCTCTATGCTTGTCCTCACGGAGTTCTGGCCATGTCACAGAACATCAAAGACTTCGTAGAAACTTCCACCAACCTGGCATCCGTCAAGATTGAAGGCGAGAAAATCATCGTCACCACCAGCCAGCGCAGCTCTGTGGAATCCAAAAAGCAGGATGCGGTAGATATGGTAACTGCCACATTCTGGGGTACTGGCGCCAACGACGTAACCAGCAGCGACGGCTATCCCGGCTGGACACCCAATCCTGACTCCAAAGTGCTTGAAGTACTGGTACAGGCATATAAAAACCTGTTCAAGAAAGAGCCACAGGTATTGGCCATTCACGCCGGATTGGAATGCGGACTCTTCTCCGAGAAATATCCCGGTTTGGACATGGTGTCCTACGGTCCCACCCTTCGCGGTGTCCACTCTCCCGACGAGAAGCTGGAAATAAAGACCGTGAAGATGTGCTGGGACTTGACCGTTGAATTCATGAAGATACTGAAATAATGTGCTAATTAGCCAATGTGCTAATGTGCTAATTGAATTTAGAATTCAAAAAAATAGAGCTAAGGGTATTACATTCTTAGCTCTTTTCTTTATATCTTTCAACTGTCAACTTTCAGTTTTCAGTTTTCAACTTTCAGTTTATTTTGGTCCAATACATGCTCTTGCCGAAGGCGGGTGCACCGATATACCCCCGCACCTTCAACTTGGTGTCACTCTCGAAATTCAGACGGCACTTGTAGGTTTTACCATGACAGGGGTCGTAGATTTCTCCGCCCACCCACATATCCTTGTCGGCATCGTAGGTAAAGCCCCACATCAGCACTATCTGGTCGCCAGGGGTATTCCGCTTTTTGGGGTCAGGATTCAGAATATCCCTTTTGGGTGTGCCATCTTTCATGGTAGGCTTGGCCAACCAAATCACCTGACCTTTGTACTTGCCATCGGCAGTCTTGAAAATCTTCACCTTGGAATCCTCTTTGGTTTCCAGTTCCACCACCCGGTAGGTACCAATCAAACGGTCGCCCTTGTTTTCCTGCGCCCTCAAAGGCACCACCGCCAAGAGAAGAAGCGCCAGAACGCTGTACTTCAATATTTTGTCAAATCTCATAACCACAATAATTAATAATTAATAGTTAATAATTAATAGTTAATAATTATCTTCTACTCATTGTTCTTTATTCATTATTCATTATTCATTATTCATTGATCATTATTCATTGTTCATTGTTCATTATTCCTACCCGTTTCAAGCATTGTTCCTGCGACATGTCATTCGGGTTAGTACCCATAACTCCTTGTGGAATAGGCACTCCAAGCAAATCAAACAATTCCACCCAATAAGGGGGGAATGTGCCATCGGCAGACTTGAAATTCATCGGAGACTCACTGAAAATGTACTCACCTGTGCTGGTTGTATAGCTATTACGCACCAACTCGCTGCAATACTGGGCCTCATTGTCGGGGAGGAAGTGCATATCATACTCACGTCCACAGTATGTTTTGGCATTTTCCACAAACTTATTCACATTTGCATTATCTTGCAAGCGCATCACCACCATTTCCGGATGTCTTCCGTCATTCAAAGTGAAGTCACTGGCAAAAACGCTGAATGGATGGCGGTCCACCCCATGTTTGATGGTAGCATCAATAACCCACAGACTGTCGTTTTCATCCACCTCCAGAATAGCCACATGAATGTAGTTCACAGCATTTTCCTGCCCTGTTGCCGCAGTAATGGCCTCATCCATACTGGCAGTATCCACAATATGATAATCCAGTGGCAATCCCACAAAAAGCAAGTCGCCGTTCTGAACAGTCACATCGCCCACAGTCACCGAATGGACATTCTTTATTGCAGGACGGCAGGAAACCAGCATTATAACGGCAACACAGCACAATAAAAACAGCAATGATTTTAGTTTCTTCATAGTCTCGAAATTTTTGGCAAAGGTACAAAAAAACGGGGTGGCTTTGCTACCCCGTTTTTTTATTGTAAAAATATGGAAATTATCTCTTGACAACCTTGGCGGTACCTACCAGTTCACCATCTTTCAGCAGACGGAGGAAGTAGCTGCCGGCGCTCATGCTTTGCAGAGAAACCATATTGGTGTTCTGCATGCTCTGAGAAGCGACTTTCTTGCCATTGATATCATAAATTTCCACATCCGTAGCCTCGATGTCATTCACGGTGACAAAAGCGGTTGTCGGGTTCGGATAAACAGCAATCTTCATTTTGCCATAATCCTGAACACCAGTCATGCCTGTCATATCAGCGGAGAAACGGGGAACTATGTAATATCTGTATGGCAGACCTGAGCCAGCACCAGAACTAGAGCCAGAGATTGTGGTGGTGGAGAAATTAAATCCAGTGATATCCTGAGAAACACCTGTAGGAATATCCTGAGAAATATAATCAGCAGATCTGAAATAGGGGAATAA
>CACXXY010000129.1 GCA_902771655.1 uncultured Bacteroidota bacterium
CATTAAAAACCAAGTACTTCGAAATCCGGCAAATTGGACTAACCCTTTGTTTTTCACAAAAATTGCCTCACCATAATCATTTGAAAGACGGATGGTGTCTCCAAAAGCCCTTGTAAAATCATCCTCGTATGGATTACCAGGAAACTCCCATAAAGAAGCTTGACCGTTTATTGAAAATGAAAACATTAGTTTTGTCGGTTGTGCGCTCAACAATCCTGATAGACTTGATAACTCATCACTCGTAACGACATGTATATTTCTGAAATTGAACTCCATGTGTGATTCATCTTTGCAACATTTTGTTCTTCCTATAATTGTATGTTGCTCTGAAAACAAAATTTGATTTACGGTAAATGTCACAATGGAATCATTTTCATTGCGAAAAGATATTTTTTCATTTTCTGAATAAGGGAAAAATGCTCTTAACTCAACTGGAAATGCGGGAAATCTAGTACAAGCATAAGATAAAATAACCAATGCTATTGCACTATATGCTACTATTATTTTTTTTTTCATCCTATCACTCCTTCCTTTTTTTCAATTCGTCAATCTGTTTCTGCAGGTCTATGATATAACGGGTAAGTTCCTCAACTTTCTCCAACAAGAGGGCATTCATCTCACCCAAATCAACCTCATTCTTGGCGTCAATCTCACTGGCCGAAGGAATACCGGGAAGGTGCTTGTTTTTAGCTATATACGACTCCAAGTCCCTCAAACTCATTAAATTGTAGTCTTTTTCGAAAACATAGTCTGGCCAACAGGTGGAGCTTGTGTTCACCCGTATGCTTTTGGCCAAAATATCCCCGTTTACCGCTAATTTGGCTCGTGGATTTTTGGTGCCGATGCCCACATTACCGCTATCTGACAAAAACAAATAATGATTTCCACCTATTTGACTGGAAGTCCAAGGCCGCCAGAAATTCAAACCATAACCCTCTGTTTCATTACTGACATATTCTATGCCCCATTTCCCAAAAAGGTCATTAGTATTTGCAAAATCACCAAATAATATTGACCCATTTATAGAGCCAGGAGCTCTCCCTGATGTGTGTGTAAGCAAAATGTTTCCATCCACTATATGCAGCATCTGGTAAGGGCTCATCGTATTCAATCCTATATTTCCGCTGGTGTCAATAAACATGCGCAGTGTGTTGTTGGTCTTGACTGATAGCGGCTTGTTGTCTGTTGTGCCAAGAAAATCAAACTTGGTTGTCGATGCGTTTCCAGAGGTACTCCAATAGATGAGACGGTCTGGTTCTTCCTGTTCCTGTGCATGCAATACAGTAGGCATTAGCAAAATTGCTGCCAATGTCGTTAAAAAGGCAAGTTTTTTCATTTTTCTGTATAATGTTAAACGTTATCTATGAATTGGGGGGTATTTTTTCTAATTATTCGTATATTCGGGACTATTTGTGTAATACAACCCATTAAAAGTGAACTGCAAAGTGGTACTGTCTCTATACACCAGCTGGGCAGGTATGTTCAAATATACAGGCTGACCTTTCTCGTCCTCGGTATAAAGAGAACGTGCCGGCATGTTGAAGAAGCTCTGGTCGGTCAGCCCAAAGGTGTCGGTGGTAACGGCATACATACTGCTACCTCCTGGATATAAGGTCAACCTGGAGGAGACCCTGCAAACATTACCTCGTCCCTGACAATTAACATGAAGCCATTGTCCATTGATTAAAATGCAACCACTACAATTTTTTGCATCGTGACCTATATCTGTAACTAAACTACATTCTTGATTAGTTTTGGCATCATTCCAAGTGCCAACAATATAATTGGTCTGCAAGGGGGTAATTGGAAAATCTGCTTTTTTTTGACAAGACACTGCCATCAATGACAGCAAAATCGGAGCAAAGAATTTCAAATAATAAAAATCTGATTTTTTCATAACTATAAGTTTTTGACTTTTTGTGATACAAAATTAGTGCTTTTATACAAACAAAATCTTGCCAGAAAAGTCTGCAAGTTATTTTTATGACGAAAAGCCTAAAATGAGCCAATAGAAAATTTTTAGTTTGCTAAATTTCAAATAGTTCTATTGTCTCACAAAATAAAAAAAATTCTTTGACTCACTTTTTTTATGACGAACCGATACAAATGGGATAATGGGACGAATGACATAGATTAGCAAAATAGAAGAAAAACTGTTTTTTTCGATTTTTTCCGTATGTTTGCAGCATCATAACTGTTTCTATCATGAACCATAAAAATCTTGAACAAATTAAAAAATGGAGCATCCATCTTGCTTTTTGTGCTGTGTTTTTATATTATTTCAGGAACTACTGCTCTTTAAGACCCGCAGCCTTCCCTTCCTTTTATAAGGAATTTTTTTCAGGGGTAATTGCGCTTGCCGTGATTTACCTTAACTACCTATTGCTTTTCCCAAAATTATATGCGTGTGGGAAATTTAAGGCATTTTGGCTACTTACATCGTGCAGCATCATAATATCTGGCTGCCTGGAGATGTTGTTGGTTTACCCTGAAGTAAAGAAGATGTACCTGCAAACTTGTGATATTTCCAAACTCCCTATTTATATAATACTTGACACATTTAATGTCACCTTACGAAATGGCGGATGGGTGCTTTTCTCTATTGCCATCAGCGAGATTCAGCGCTTGCGAAAACAAGAGCAGAACAAAGAAAACGTTATGCGAAAAACGTACGGCTTCGTGGACGTTCAAAACAGCGATTACAGTTACGGCTTTATTAGTACTGAAAAGATTTATTATTGTGAGCAGGAACAGAACATGGCTAATATCTATGCCCTTAACAAAAAAAAATATTTCAGGTACTGCTCCATGAAACGTATGGAGGAAATCTTGGGGGCTGACGATTTTGTACGCATCTCACGAAACATCATTGTTGCCAAGAAATTCATATACAAATACAGCAACGGTCAGTTGGAACTGCGGAAAATCGACAATTTCTCCGACACAAAAACATTATGGGTGGGTAAGAAGTATGAAAACCGGTTGAAAGAACAGCTCGCACCAACCATTGACGGCAAAGCAGAGCAGGGCTTTAGCACAGAGAGAAAGAATCCACCAAAAAGGAAGAAGGAGAAAGTCTTTATTCCGAAAACCAAAACCATTCTGGAAGAGTTCAACAAAAATCCCAAACTGATGGCGGTATATCTGCACATCAAGAAAACCCCCAACTGCAATGTTAACGACATCAGCGCAAAGTGTCGTCTGCCCAAAGGGAGTGTCAAGCGCTACATCACCTTTCTGATGGACAAAAAGCTTATTCAACATACCGGAAGCAGACGGTATGGCGGCTACAATGTCGTGAAGTTTCCCCTCGACGAGTAGCTGATAGTGCTGAAATTATGTTGTCTCTTGCATAATTTTTTACTGAATTGGGGTATTTATGTTCGTTTTTGGAGAGGAAAAAGTACGGAAAAAGGCTTGTTTTGGGGGTTCCGAATGACGTATAAATGACGCGTTGGTTTGTATTTGGCTTGTTGTCAGCCTCTTGTGTTACACGTCACACGTAAAACGCGTCATTTTCATTTTTTGCTAAAGCTGAATTTTTATTGAAATGACGCAAATGACGCGTGACGCGTGGAATTGCTAATAGATAATTGATTGTTTTTCAGTGTTGTATAGAGTGATAGTTATAAATTCAAAAATGACGCGTAAAAATGACGCGTGCTTGACAGGCTGAAAAAACCGCAGTTCATAACCTCATTAAAAAGGGTTATTTTCGGGTCAAAAAAACAGGGAAAAATATAACTGTTTTGACCCCCTTTTTGCATGAGCCTTATATGAGACTTACATGAGAGTTGGAAAACCTCTCATTTTGCCCGAAATTTGGTTATAATTTTTTATAACTGTTTTACGTCTGCAGAGTTTGGAAGAGGGAACGCCTTTAACACCCCCTCCATCTGCGAGATGGCATAGAGCGGACAGATCTGCACATGGCGCACCGCCCCATCGGCTTCCGGGTCCACATAGTCGAAAGCCCCGAAGTTCTCCAGTGAACTGCGGATAGCGTTTACGAGTTTCTTCTCGCGCATGAACATCCACAGGCTCTTCATGCCGCCCTGTGTTTCGGCTTTCACCTCGATGGGCAGCACCGTCTGGCGGTAGCTGGAGAGGTAATCCACCTCGGCTTGCGAGTTCTTCGCCTGACGCTGCCAGTAGTACATTTCGTGGCGGATATTCGGTGTGCGGTAGTGCAGCAGCTCCAATCCAGCCAGCATCTCGGCCATCGGTCCTTTGTTGACTAGCTCGGTGACGCTGCTCGTCAGTATCCGCGCGGTGAGTTCCGAGATGTCGCCCGTGGTCATGTTCAGCAGACGCAGCATCAGGCCGGTATCCAGCAGAAGCATCTTCTGGTACGACTTGTCGGCTTCGCTGCCCAGAGGAAGGCCGTTGCCGTCGCTATGCGTCACAGGTATCACTATCCCGGCTTTGGTGAGCATATCCAGTGCTTTCTTCACCTCGGCGGCTTTGTAGTTGCCCTCCACGGCGGAGTAAACGAACTTCTTCGTGGCCTGTACTGCAGCGCTTCGCATGGTATTACGAAGCAGTATGGGATCGATTTTCTTGCGGTATTTCGGGAAGTCATCCTCGTAGGTCACCACGATGTCGTCCTGCACCTCCTGACAGGCCAGATAGTCGTGCGTCTCCACCCATTTGGCCACCGCTTCGGGCATTCCGCCCACAAGCATGAAGGTTCGCAGGAGGCTTACCAACTTCTCATGGAGCGGCTGCGGTAATGGCTGGGAGGAGGAAGCACCGTTACGGGCTTCCATCAGCAGCTGCTCGCCGTTGGCAATGAGGAACTCATCGAAGGTCATTGGGAACATAAACATGGAATGTATGCGGCCTACGCCGAAAGAAGAAAGGTCTTCGAGCACAAACTCCAGCAGCGAGCCGGCAGCCACCACATGCAGGTCGGGCAGGTCTTCCTTGAAAAACCACAGCGACATGATAGCTTCGGGACAAGCCTGCACCTCGTCCAAAAAGAGCAAGGTCTTTCCGGGTTCAATACGTTTGCCGGCCATTGCCGAAATTTGGGAGACAATCGCCCTCACGTCGATATCTTTCACCTGAAACAGTGGGATATAGGAGGCCTGCTTCTCGAAGTTGATCTCCACATAACTCTCGAAGTTTTCCGCCAGATGACGGACAGCGGTAGACTTGCCCACCTGACGGGCACCCCTGAGCAGCAGCGGCTTATGCATCTTGCGCGACGCCCATTCTGAGAGATAACTATCTATAAATCTTGGATAATACATATTTTCTTGTTCCGATTTTTTTGAATGCAAAAATACGAAAAATATTTTATCCAAGGAAATAAATTATCAAAATACAACAAAATCCAAAGAAATAATTTGCGTACTTTGGAACAAATCCAAGGAAATAACCACCTTCCCGTGTCTACTTTTCGTGGTGCAGCAGCAACAAAGTCTTGTCCATGCAACTGATTTAGGTTAACAAGTGTTTTTTTTCACTCAAATGGTTCATTTTTCAAAAAAATGATTTAACTTTGCAAATTCGTTTGCGACTTTCTGCGGAAAGTCCAAATGAATTTGTTTTTGAAAGTAAGTTAATATTAATCAAAACAATAAACTTATGAAAAAAATCTTAGCATCCTTATCACTGCTGCTGCTTCCTGCTTTTATGTTTGCAAGCGAAGCGGATTTGACCTTGCCGAATTTCGGTAATGTCACTTTTTTTAACGGTGCACTGAGTGCCAAAGCGCTGTTGCTCTGGGGCTCCATCATCGTTATTCTGGGCTTGCTCTTCGGTTTGTTCCAGGCCATGAGAATCCAGAAATTCCCCGTGCACAAAGCCATGGCCAATGTGGCTAACACCATCTACACAACCTGCAAGACCTACCTGCTGCAACAGGGCAAGTTCCTGCTCATCCTTTTTGCCATCATCGGTGCTATCATCATTTTCTACTTTGGTGTGCTGAGTGGCAAAACCGCACCTCAGGTACTGCTAATCCTCTTGTGGACCGTACTGGGTATCTTAGGTTCTTACGCTGTGGCTTGGTTCGGCATCCGTATCAACACCTACGCCAATAGCCGTACTTCCTTCGCTTCCCTGAGAGGCAAACCCTGGGATGTGGTTTCTATTCCCCT
>CACXXY010000130.1 GCA_902771655.1 uncultured Bacteroidota bacterium
GTCATCCTCCTTGTTTCGGGAAAAGCCGATGAAAATGCCGGCTACAATAAGTAAAACACCTATAAATGTCAGCAGAAGGTCGTCGTTTGGACCAAAGGAGGAAGAAAGGAAAGCAATGTCATGGCCGCTTATGCGTTCCATTCCGAAGAGTTGTCGGATGTCATTAATGCTGTAGCTGCATTTGCTCTCAAAAGCAAAATAAACGACAATCAATGCAAGGGTGATGCCGAATATCCACCACCCTGCCTTTTTGAATTTACTTGGCAATAAGAATCTTGTGTTTCTCATAATTGTAAAATTTTAGGGTTAATACTAATGAATTTGACGCTGCAAAAATACAACAAAACTTTACAAAAAGCAAGTATAAATTACAAAAAGTAATGTTTTTAATACAATTTTATTCTATCTTTCTTTATATGAATCTCTTACGGGGATTCTAAAACCCACGGCAAAAGCTTCGTTGGAACCTCGTTAGAGGTTCCATGTCTGTAGATTGACGATGACGCATTTTTTCCAAAGAATCGCATAGCGATTCCATATCTGTAGATTTGCAATGTTCACACAATTTCCCATGAACCCAATCGGGGTGTCCATTATAAACAATATTTTATATTTTATTATGTAAATTAATATCAATATATTATAAATTTTGTATTTTTGCATCGAATAAAAATAAAAATCATGGCTAACACATATTCACAAATTTACCATCATTTTGTTTTTGCCGTACGGCAAAGAGAATGCCTCATTCAACCCGAATGGAAGGAAGAACTGTACAAATACATGACGGGATGCGTCACCAATCACGAATGCAAGTTATTAAGCATTGGAGGAGTAGCAGATCATATTCATATATTGACTGGTATGAATCCTGCGGTCTCATGTGCCACGCTGATGACAGATTTGAAACGGAGCTCGGCATTATGGATTAACCAAGAGTTCTATTGGCCCGGCATTTTCTCATGGCAAAAAGGATATGGAGTGTTCAGTTATTCCAGGTCAGCGATTCCTGCTGTGGCAAGTTACATTGAGAACCAGGAGACACACCATCAAAAGCGATCGTTCCGTGAGGAATACCTCAAAATATTGAAAGATTTCGATGTGGAATTTGATGAACGGTATATTTTCAAACCCGTATTATGAAAACATGTTGGAATCATGTATTATTTTTGCATTTTTCACGCATATTTGTCTACAGACATGAATCTTCTACGAAGATTTATTATGGTGGTGCGCAATCCATGGGCTACAGATATGAATCTCCTACGGAGATTTATTATGGCGATGCGCATTCCATGAGCTACATATATGAATCTTATACGAAGATTTTTAATGGTGGTGGGTATTCCTTGGGCTACATATATGAATCTCCTACAGAGACTACGAAAACCACGGCAAAAGCCTTTCCGGAATCTCGTTAGAGATTCCATCTCTGTAGCATGATGATGACGAATTTTTCCCGTGAACCTCGTTAGAGGTTCCATGTCTGTACCTTTCTGATTTTCGCCCGCCTGTCGGCGAGTTTGCTTGTCAGACCGCTTGTGCGGTATGCTCTAATCGCGAAGACAACGAACTGAGAAACCGAGGTACTTGTATATTTCTAAGTCCCCTCCTCTGTATACATCAGGCATATCGTAAGCAAGAACCATACAGTATGCGGAAAAAGAACCAACCTCCGTAGCACTCCAAAAGTAGGCGTAGTCGCCATAACCTCCTCCTTCAGAGGGAAGGACCGAGAACCCAGTCGCATTATTGGCATTTGGATTATTGCCCACTGCACAAATTTGGGAACTGCTTTGCCATCCCGTTGTAGATGCCAAGGCCTTGGCTATATGGCTGTTACTAACACCGCACACATACTGGCTCTGACCGCTCACATAATCGGTCAACTGCGTCCACTCCGCATCACTCGGAACATGCCAACCAGTAGGACAAATGCCTTGCACTCCACTGGGATTGGCACTACTGGAGGATGAGTTCCCCATCACCGCCTTCCAATTGTACAAATAACCGTAGGTGGATACATTGGATTGGTCATCATTGGGATAATAACGATAAGCCGTTGTGGTGCTTGTGCTACTCCCCAAAGCAATGCTTGTGCCATTGGAATAACGGGTCGTCCGCAAGTTTTCCTTCATCCAGCACTGGTTGCCGATTTGCACCGTGTTGTAGGTATTATTGTCAATATCGGTCACAGTAGCAGCTCCTGGACAAGGAATCAGTGTAAAGGTAGTAAATATCTGTTGTTCTCCATATGATGTGCCTACACCGTTAGTGGCATATGCACGCACATAATAGGTGGTGCCCGGATTTAGTCCTGTCAATTGACTGGTAAAACTGCCCGTTCCACTACCATTAGTAGTGTGGCTGTCATTTATTGTTGGGTTTTGCGAGGTGCTCCAGCATACACCACGGATTGTTTCGTTAAAATACCCTCCTCCATCTATCACTGTTCCACCACTATTAGCATAAAATGGTGTAATATCGGTCACGGCAGAAGTAGATACTGTTGGTATAGTCAATGGCAATGTGGCAAATTCCACCTCATTACCATATACAGTTCCAAATACGCTCGTTGCGTAAGCACGTACGTAATAAGTAGTACCGGGATTTAGAGAGTAGATATTACAGTTATAGCTGCCCACACCACTACCACAACTAATATGATTATGGTTGGAAGTGGGATTATGCAACGTGTTCCAACAAATTCCTCGCACCATTATATTTTCTTCCCCATCATAAATAACATTACCACCACAAGTAGCTGAATAATAGGACATTTCGGTAGCAGGATTGGTAGTAACGGTAATGACAGGGCCACCTGTTTGGGTAAACTGCAGGGTAAAAGTCTGCGAGGCGCCTTGGGGCTGCATTATGCGCTGGCTCTCCGCCTCGCTGCCGTTAATGATGGCGTAGCCCACGTATTCCATCTGGTCGCCGAAAGTGAAAGGGTGGGTGGTGGTGTATTTGGGGGCATTTTTTGTCGGCGATTCGGACGCAATGAATTGCGTCCCTACATTTCCTATAATTTCCATTTTGTTGGCATCGGTGCCGCCGTTGCAAACCATTTTGATGGAGGAGGTTTGGCCGTTCTGGCGGGCGGTCATCACGTAGGTGCCTGCAATGGCAAGGATGATGCGGAATTGGTGGGTACCAGGTTGTAGCAAATAATCATTTACCACAACAATACGGCCGTTGATATCGGCAATGTCTATGGTTACCGTGCCTTCGTTTGCCACCATCAGGCTGACAACGGTGGTACCGGTAAAGGGGTTGGGGTTGTTTTGGGACAACCGTAGGGGCGAATGATCATTCGCCCCTACAATATCATTAATACCCGTGCCATTCTGCATGGTCAGGGTGGTGTCGGGCCAGTAAATGGTCTCCTGCCAGCCCTTAGTCAGGTTGGTGATGGACACACGGTTTAGCTGCACATAATGGTTGGCCGCATCCTTGGCGGTGAAAGTGAGGGTTACGCTTTGAGCGAAAGCGGCAGTGCTTATCAAAATTACCGCCAAAAATGATAGGAATTTTTTCATAATTGTTTTATTTTTAAAATGTTATGATTAATCTGATTTCGCTTCAAGTTTGGTTTTCCACCCTTCGCAAAAGGCATAAAAAAACCGCAGACTTCATGTTGGAGACTGAGGTTCGGGAAAACCTATTACCACAAACAAGAAAGCCCACGGTATGAATCCGCGGGCGTTTCTGCTCTCTTCTGTGGTAATGATTGAAATTTCCCGATTTCAGTCCGCCAAAGAAAAGCGAAAACGCCTTTGTTATGTATTTTTATGTATTTCTATTAAATTATAATCTTCTGTATCACAATAATTTAAATTAATAAATCAGTTCAATGTGCCCCTATTGGAACACAACGCAAAGTTAGGAAAAAATTTGATATATGGCATAACGCATTCGATTTTTCAAATCAAAGAGGCCATAGAATGAAACAAAAATTGCACGAAATGCAAATTTTTTTGAAGTGAATTTTACACGAAATGCAGATTTTCAAAAATTCCCCAGCTCCCAGAACGCCACTGCGGCTGCGGCGGCCACATTGAGCGAGTCAACACCGTGGCGCATAGGAATACGCACCACATAATCACAGGCGGCAATGGTCTCTTCCGTCAGACCATCCCCTTCTGTTCCCATAATGATGGCCAGATTTTCTTCGGATTTCAAAACAGGATCATCCAAACTGACAGCATTCTCGCTTAACGCCATAGCTGCCGTCTTGAACCCCATGGCATGCAACTTCGCTATACCAATACCTGGCCATTCTTCGGGATTGTTGCCAACAAAGGCCCATGGAAGCTGAAACACCGTACCCATACTCACTCGTACTGTGCGCCGGTTGAGCGGATGACAGCATTCAGGTGTCAGCAACACCGCATCCATGCCTAAAGCCGCCGCCGACCTGAATATCGCCCCTTCGTTGGTCACATTGGTCAAGCCTTCCATCACCACCACACGATGGGCGTCCTGACACACCTCTTCCATGTACCGGTCGGCAGGCCGCTTCATGGCACACATCATACCTTTGGTCAAATGATAACCTGTAATTTCCGTAAGCAACTTGCTTTCAGCTGTATATACAGGTGTATCAGGGCAACGCTCCAAGATTGTCTTTCCTTGTCTTTCTATAACCTTCTTTTCTGAAAGAATGGCTAAGGGCTTACAACCCGCATCCAGAGCAATCTCTATCACCTTGGGGCTTTCAGCCAAGAAAATACCATTCAAGCTCTCCTTGCTGCGACGCATCTGCGCCTCAGTGAGCATGGAGAAAACTTCCAGTTCGGGAAGGGAAAGATCGGTGACGGTAGTGATGGTTGCCATGTTTTTAATGTGCTAATTTATTAAAAGGGGAGTTTCGCACTACGTGCTCAAGGGGAGTGATGTTTTGCATCAGGGGAGTCTCGCTGCGCTCGAGGGGAGAATTTTAATGTGCTAATTAAGTTGAAAACTGAAAGTTATAATTTGAATTTTGAATTCTGAAATTTGAATTAAATTTATGTCACTACCCCGCCCTACGGGCACCCCTTCTAATAGAAGGGGAATTACATGCACCCACTCCACCGTAATCACTACATCATCAGCTGATAAGTCTTATAGCCGCCGGAGAGGTTATAAACTTGGTTGAAGCCGGATTGCGTCAGGATACGGCTGGCAATATAGCCTCTCATGCCTACGGCGCAATACACAATGATTTTCTTGTCTTGCGGGATGTCATCCACAAATTCACGCAGCTCGTCAACAGGATAATTCACCGCACCTTCAATCATGCCGTGTTTCACCTCCATAGCTGAACGCACATCCAAGAGGAAGTACTCATTCTGCCAATCGTTTTGTGTTAAAATTGCCTGCAACTCATGCCATTGCATAGGCACAACACGCTTTGTCAGAACATTTTCCGCCACATAACCCGCGTATGCCACGGGGTCCTTTGCCGAAGAATACGGAGGGGCGTAAGCATGTTCAATATCAACAAGGTCGCTGACATTACCCCCTCTGCTCACCACTGAAGCTATCAAGTCGAGGCGTTTATCAACGCCCTCTTCTCCCACAATCTGGGCTCCCAGCACACGTCCGTTTTCAGGAGAAAAATTCAACTTGATGCTCATCTGCTTGGCTCCCGGATAATAGGTGGCATGAGAGAACGGATGGGTAATGGAAGTCAGGTAAGGAATATGATTTTTTTGCAGATAATGTTCCGACAAGCCAGTAGAGCCCACCGTCAAATCGAAAACCTTGGCGATGGCCGTGGTAATGGAACCTCCATATTTTTCAGTATTGCCTAATGCAAGATTATCAGCACAAATACGTGCCTGACGATTAGCTGGACCTGCCAGATAACAGCAGTACGGCAAACCACTCAAAGGATGCGGAAACTCAATAGCATCACCAAGTGCATAAATATCTGGATTAGAAGTCTGTAGATATTCATTCACCCAGATTCCGCCAGCTTGACC
>CACXXY010000131.1 GCA_902771655.1 uncultured Bacteroidota bacterium
GCTGTGTGGTTTTTGGTATCGACCTTGCCGATGGCGTCGATGATAACGCCTTGCTCATCAATGACGTAGGTGGTACGCAGCGTGCCTTCGGTCACCTTGCCGTACAGCTTTTTCTCGCCCCAGGCCTCGTAGGCTTTCAGGATGGTGAGGTCGGTGTCAGCGATGAGATGGAAAGGCAACTCATATTTGGCAATAAACTTCTGATGTGAGGCGGCAGAGTCTCTGCTTACACCCAACACCTCATAGCCCATGGCGAGGAAGCGATGGTAGTTGTCTCGCAGGTCGCAGGCCTCGGCGGTGCAACCCGGTGTACTATCCTTGGGGTAGAAATAAAGCACTAATTTCTTTCCGGCAAAATCTTTCAGTGAAACGGCCTTTCCATTTTCGTCAACACCCTCAAAATAAGGGGCTTTGGTTCCTATTTGTAGCATCTTTCTGTTTTTTTACTTTTATTGGCAAAGATAGCATTTTTTCAGGAAATGTCGTATTTTTGCATTCTAAATTATCAGGATTTCCGAAATGGTTCATTGTATAACACCCTCATTTTGTTGTGCGGCTTCCTGATTAACATCACAAACAGAATAAGAATGACTCCTGACATACCAAAAGAGACACAACGAATTGCATATTTGGACATCCTCCGCATTTTGGCGACCTTCGGTGTGGTATTTCTCCATGTCTCCTGCAGAGAGTATTACTCCGCTTTCATTTCCTTCGATTGGTATCTTGCCGCCTTCAATGGCAGTCTGGTGCGCTGGTCCGTCCCCGTTTTCGTGATGATCAGCGGAGCCCTTTTCCTAAACCCTGCAAAAGACATTCCCACCAAAGACATTCTAAGCCGAAAAATTCCAAGATTACTGTTGGCATACGTTTTCTGGTGGCTGGTATATTCTGTTATCATGTCATCCTGCAGTCTGCTCTTTGGAGACGCCATCGGACTCCCCTTCAGCTACGAATTTCTCATGCCCCGCTTTCACCTGTGGTTTCTTCCTATGCTCATGGGAATTTATTTGCTCATCCCTTTTCTCCGCAAAATTGCCGCCGACGAAAAACTTCTCCGCTTTGCCCTTATCCTCTGGATTGTCTATCTTACCGGTAGTTTTTTCATGGTAATAGAAATTCCTCAAATCACACCTCTTTTTGACATGAACATCATTGTGGGGCATACGGGTTATTTTCTGCTGGGTTATTATCTTTCAAAAGTATCCATTAGAGCCAAACAACTGAAAATCATATACTTGCTGGGCATTATTGGATTTATTTTAACTGTTGCTGGCAATATTATTCTTTCCATTCACGATGGCGATAGTAATGACATGTTTCTTAATACCTTGAGCATATTTGTGGTTTTGATGGCGGCCGCACTTTTTGTCTTCATAAAGGAAATCACCCCTGAAATTGAAAGCAAAACGGCAAAATTTGTGGCATACGTCCGACAAGATTTGTTTGGCATTTATCTCACCCACGCCCTCTGGCTGACAGTGCTGAACAGGGCTGTCATCCGTAACTTATGCAATCAAGCCATCACTATCCCGTTGATTGCCATTGCAGTATTTGTGCTAAGCCTGTACACCACCAAACTCATCAGAAAAATTCCCTTCTTGAAAAAATTTGTAGAATGATGCATATAGGCAAAACGACTGAAATAGAAAATTTGTATCTTTGTACCATCAAATTTATACTATAATGATAAAGAAAATCAACTTTTTAATCATCTTAGCGATGATGTTTGTTTTTGGGGCCCGCGCCGATGAAGGCATGTGGCTGCCCTACTCCATCAATGGCCAGAATCTGGCCGACATGCAACGACTCGGCTGCAAGTTGACCGCTGAACAAATCTTCAGCTTCAACCAGCCCAGCTTGAAAGACGCTATCGTACAGTTCGGTGGCGGTTGCACCGGCGAGCTAATCTCTCCCGAAGGACTGCTACTCACCAACCACCACTGCGGCCTTTCGTACGTACAGACCCATGCTTCTGTGGAACATGACTACCTGAAGGACGGTTTCTGGGCCAGAAGCAAGGACCAAGAACTCCCCAACGAAGGATTGACCGTCTCTTTCTTGAATTTTATTGAAGATGTTACAGAAACCATACTGAAAGGTGTCGGCAGCAACACTTCTGAAACTGATCGTGAAAAAATCATTGATGAGAACATCAAGAAACTAAAAAAAGAACGCAAGGGAGACAAAGATGTGAAAGTGGAAATCATACCTTTCTATCATGGTAACCAGTACATTCTGTTTGTGTATAATGTATATAAAGATGTCCGTTTGGTGGCTTGTCCGCCCTGGGGTATTGGCAAATTCGGCGCCGACACCGACAACTGGACCTGGCCGCGTCACAAGGGCGATTTCTGCATCTTCCGCGTCTATACAGCCCCCGACGGCTCACCGGCAGAATACAGTGCTAAGAACGTCCCCATGAAATCAAAACACTTCCTGCCAATTTCCTTGAAGGGTGTACAACCAGGTGATTACACCATGATTTTGGGTTATCCGGGTTCCACCGACCGCTACTCAGCCTCAGGTTCAGTTAAGAATGTCATCGAGCTTGAAGGCCCCGCCATTGTGGACTGCCGTACCACCAAATTAGAGCAATACCGCAAACACATGGATGCCGACCCTGCCGTGTTCATCCAATACGCTTCCAAGCAAGCCAGTGTGAGCAACTACTGGAAATACTACATCGGTCAGGTCAAACAGCTGAAACGCAACAAAGTGTATGAAAAACGATTGGAGCAGGAAAAAGCATTCCGCCAATGGGCTGCCCAGGACAAAAACCGCAGTACGAAATATGCGGGCATTTTCGATGAAATGGACAACTATTGGGATCACCAGTCCAAATACACCAAAGCCCTGATTTATCATCGTGAGGCTGGCTGGCGAGGCGGCGAGGCTGTTGCTTACGCATTGAAATTCAGACGTTTGAATAGTATTATCGAGGCAAAAGCAGCCACAAAAGAAAACATTGCTGAATATGCCAAAGGAATGAAACCTGCAGTTCAGGAATATTTCAAGGATTATGACAAAGAACTGGACCGTGATGTCACTATTGCCTTGCTGAATCTCTTCTACAAAAATGTGAATCCCGACCAACTACCATCCATCATCAAGAAAGTCGGTGACAAAAACGGAGGTGATTTCACCGCATTTGTAAACAACGCTTTTGCTAAATCTGTCTTGGTGGATGCTGACAAGCTGAATGCATGGCTCGACAATCCAAAATCTTTGAAAAAGGACCCCTTATACGCCTTGATGGAAAATATTGTCGAATCCTACATTAACCTGAGTGACGAGGCGGAAAAGGTGAGCAACACCCGCGCCGACCGTCTGTATATGGAAGGTCTGATGGAAATGCAGAAAGACCGCAACTTCTATCCCGACGCCAACTTCACCATGCGTCTCACCTACGGCAGCGTGCAGGACTGCAAGCCATCGGACGGTGTCACTTACAACTACATCACCACTCTGGACGGTGTGATGGCCAAATACGTACCCGGCAACTGGGAATTTGACGTGCCACAAGACCTCATTAAACTCTGGGAAAGCCACGATTATGGCCGCTATGCCAACGAAAATGGTGACTTGGTGGTCAACTTCATCACCACCAACGACATCACTGGCGGCAACTCCGGCAGCCCCGTGATTGATGCTAACGGCAACCTCATCGGCTTGGCTTTCGACGGCAACTGGGAAGCCATGAGCGGCGACATCTCCTTTGAGAACGAGGTACAGCGTACCATCTGCATGGATACACGCTATCTGCTCTTCATCATCGACAAGATGGCCAATGCCCAGAACCTGATGAAAGAAATTAAGATTGTGGATTAAAATTTTCTCGCAAGAGAGTCATACATCAATCGAAATGACCACAAAAAAACGCCTCCGAATGGGGGCGTTTTTTCTTTTCACAGCATTTATACAGATTTCAGAAAGCTTCTTATTTGATGGTATATCTTACACCCACACAAATTGCCCAATCGAAGTAATTAATTGTGAAATGTTTGTTGAACAACAAACCAAAACCAGGTCTAAGATCCGCTTGTAAGGTTAAAGGAATATTGAATTTATATTCCACACCGCCTATGGCATTTACACCTATTTTTCCGAATGAATAATAGGAATAATCATAGTAATATGCATCATAGTGGTTATGGTATGTAGCACTCCATGAATATCCGGCACTAACACCACCTCCCACAAACCAATGTAAACCTTTAGGACCTGCAGCTGCCTCATACATAAAATTCGGATTTGCCTCTACAGTCATTGGCCATATAGTTCCCTTATAAGCAAAATGGTCGGCTTTGGAGAAAAGATGAGCTGAACTCACCGTCCATTTAAAACCCGCGTCCACGCTGAAAGCAAAATTTTCCGTAAAGAAAGTTTTGTATGAGAAGGCCTCCATATTACCTAAGGTTGCACCAATACTGTGACGATATGGAGCTTGAGCATTTACGGTCAGCATCATACCCATCACTAAACCCAATAAAATAACACTGATTTTTTTCATAGCTTTAGTTTTTTTAACATTATTATTTTCTTGCAAATTTAGACTTTTTAACATTATGAACGGAATTATACAGAAAAAATTATGCACATCCTCACGTTGAATATTATTTTGTTTTTTCCACGCATTTTTTTCGCAAGCAACACTTCTCCGCAATAAATTATTGGTCTGTGTATAATTCAAGAATTTTATGTAATTTTGCCACGATGTTTTGATGAGGAATTTGCCAAAGCAAAATCCGTGAGGGAAACAGGTGCGAATCCTGTACAGCTCCCGCTGCTGTAAGTTTCAGCCGCCTTTTGACAACAAGTCACTGTCGAGCCCAAAACCGATGGGAAGACGTCAAAAAGGAGAAACAAGTCAGAAAACCTGTCAATTCATCCGGATTGTGAAACCTCGGGATGCAGGCACACACAAACACTTTTAAGGATCTCGCCTTTTGAGGCTGTTTGTCGTCTCTCCGAATTCCACAAAACCAATTGAAACAACCCAAAAAAGAGGAAAAAGTGAAACGACAAAGAGCTGTATTGACATCGGATTTTCTCAGGTCTGTTTCAATGGTACTTGCTGTAATGCTCATGGCTTGCTCTATATATGCGCAAGATGATAGCCTTCGGCATCAACGCTTACAGGAAGTGGAAATTGTGGGTAAGGAACGACCGCATGAATCGTCCGCTCCGATTCAGGTCATCAGGAATCAGGACCTAAAATCCTTGCCCACACTCCAACTTTCTGATGCCCTGAAATTCATGTCCGGCATTGTCATTAAAGACTATGGCGGCGTGGGAGGCATGAAGACGGTGGCAGTACGCGGTCTCGGCTCACAGCATACCGGTGTGGCCTACGATGGCATCCCGATGAGCGACTGCCAAACCGGGCAAATCGACCTCAGCAAAATCTCCACCGACAACATAAAATCCATTTCCCTGCAATCCGGACGGGAAGACGAAATTTTTGTCCCCGCACGGCTCTTCGCCTCGGCAAGCCTCATCAACATTGTCTCCGAAGAGCCCAAATTCAAAGATAACAAGCCTGTAAACCTGCACTTTGCCTTTACAGGAGGCTCTTTCGGCTTGATCAATCCTTATCTTTTGCTGGAAAACCGTATCAAAAAAAAGCAAAATCCCGAAGATTCTTATTATGCTTGGTCACTGAAAATCAATTATTTACAATCCAAAGGAAATTATCCCTTCGATTTGCATTACGGGCAAGGCATCAACGACAGCGTTTCCCGCGAGCGACGCAGCAACTCTGATGTACGCGCCATCCAAACAGAAGCCAATTTTTACGCCAATTTCAATCCTAAAGCCAAACTGAATTTCAAAATTTATTA
>CACXXY010000132.1 GCA_902771655.1 uncultured Bacteroidota bacterium
CACCAAGGAAGTGCTGCAGCAACGTGCGAAGGCCATTTACCATAGTGAAGAAGACGACAAGCTGCAGCGCATTATGGCCGAATTTGAAACGACCTATCCTCGAGCCACGGAAAAGTTGCAGAAGGTTTGCCCCGACTTAAGCGAGACGGAGCGTAAATTGGCCATCCTAACCTTCCTTCGGTTCCGTGCGAAAGAGGAGGCGGAACTGCTTGGATTGAGCGAAAACACCGTCCGAAAATACCGCTCTGCGCTCTACAAGAAGCTGGATTTCGACCAGTTTGCGGTGTTTGTTGAATGAAAAATGTGTACTCTATCGTTTCCCAATCCACTATCTAACAGGCGATTGGATATTTAGCAAGGTAGAAAAATGTGTACTCGTGCCTTACGGTTGGAATTTCTGTGGAATTTTGATATAATTTTGTGCGCATACATGTATAAATGTGTACAAAAATGAAAAACTTGAAGATTTACACCCTGCTTGCGTTCCTGTTGATGGCGGGAGGGGTGAAGTTGCAAGCACAAATCCGTATCGACAAGCAGCAATGCTTTGGAGGATATGGCCAAGAATTTTGTGTTGGAATGTGTTGGATTATGAAAATAGACCATGATTATGAAATTATTGACAATTGGTGCTATGGGGACATGGGCTTTTCGGATGGCGTGGGGTTCATCTTTAAAATTGGCGACAAAAACGAATACTATCTGACTGGATCAGGATTTCCCGACATATGCGATAATAATGCACAGAACTTAAACATAGTAGCGAAAAGAATTAATGCTGACGGTGAGGTGATTTGGACCAGAGGATTCGGCACGCAAATGGGGCTTAGCTATGACCATGTCGCTAACGGAGAATTGGCTCATGACGGAGGCCTGCTTTGTCATGCCAATTACCATTCGGGAGGATGTGACATCAGCCACTATTATGGCAATGGGGATGGCTGGATTGTAGCCTTGGACAGCCTTGGAAACATGAATTGGGAAACCACACTTGGTACATTGGGGCAAGATAATTTGTACCACGTGGAAAGAAGTTCCCGAGGAGGGTATCTTGTAACCATGACAGCAGATCCCGTGGGAAACAATTATGGAAATCTCAGCCCTTGTAGCAGTTCAATCCCCATGAATATGAACGGCCTGATTGTCAAGTTGGATGATGTTGGGAATGTGGAGTGGAATGCCTGTTATGGAAGCACACGTGAAAATCCTGAAGAGGGTTGTGGTTTTAATACCGTGTTAGAACTTGAAGATGGCGGATACATTTGCTGCGGCGATGCATACGGTGAAACTGGCGATTTGGCAGGCAGTGGATGGCATTATGGTACATTACACAACATTCCTAATGGCGACCTCACCACTGACGCATGGCTGTTGCGATTGGATGAAAACAGGAACGTCATCTGGAGCAAGTGTTATGGCGGTACTAATTATGATTTTTCTTTTAAGGTATTTCCAATGAAGGATGGGGGCTTCATGGTGTTTGGTGCCACATATTCAAACAATGGTGATGTGGCCAGTGCTGCGCATCTTAACCTTGCCGATGAGAATGATAGTGCTGGGTGGGTGTTCCGTACCGATGCCAATGGTAATTTATTATGGGAGCGTTGCATTGGGGCTGTTGGCAACGGACAAACGTATTTTAAGGATGTCGTTCAGCACAATGACAGGGAGTACACGATAGCCGGTATTGTGCGCTGTGCATCTTCGGCTATTTATTCGGGAGACATTGATTGCTCAAATTGCGCTGTCACACACAACCCTGATGACCCATTTGGCGGACGTTCACTGGATTATTGGATTCTCCACATCACCGACACGGTGGACTACACCACATTGCAGGTGCCGGAACGGCCCATGCCAAAAGAAGAGGCTGTAGTGGAGGTTTATCCCAACCCGACGAACAACACGGTTTGCGTGGTGCTGCCCAACGAGGCCGAGGCCACGGAAATGGAACTCATCAACATGAGCGGCCAGGTGGTGGCCACGAAGACCTTCAGCGGCAAGGGTGGTTGGATGGAGATGGGCGACTTGCCCAAAGGGATGTACATGCTGAGAATCCGCAATGCGGAAGTGTGCCTCACACGGAAAGTGCTGAGGGAATGAGCTAATGTTTAACTTTGCAAACGACAAATCATTAAAACAGAATAAACTATGAAGAAACTATCATTTATCCTTGCCGCATTGCTGGTATGCGGAGCAATATTTGGCCAAGAACCTTCAAAAGCAACTCTTGACTGCGATGCACCTGAAAACTTTCGGGGCGAATACCGCTACACTGATAACGCTAAGGAATTGTGTTATGGCACAATGCTTTCATGGCAACACCCTGATAATAACTTTTGGTTCCATTACGATGAGGAGCCGATGTCAGGTTCTGTCGACGTGTCCTGTTGGGGTATAAGAATTCCCTATAATATCAATAAAAATGTTTTGTTCTTGACTAAGGTGATGTTTTTCAAAACTGGATGCACAGAACATGGAGAGACTGTCAATTTGAAGATTTATTTGGGAGGTGAAACCACGCCCGGTATGATGGCATATAGTTCCACCGTAGACATTGAACAAGGTCCTGATGAATGGGTTGAAATCGAGCTGATGTCTTGGATTACTTACTATGAAAGCCCAATTTGGATAATGTTGGAGACTTCAAACATTTCAAATGCTGCTGCTTACTGTCCAACTGCGGGCAATCCCGATGGACGTTGGGCTTGGTCGGCTGAAAACGGCTTGCACGACTACTTCGCCGTAAACGGTACAGGTGGGGACTGGATGGTAAGGGCTTGTTTCACTAATGATGGAAAAAACGATACGGAAATAGATCATTTCAACATCTATCGCGGTGAGAGTTTGGACGAAATGGAACAGATTGCTGAATCGGGGAAGTATTCATGGTTCTATTACGACACTCTAACCGAAACACCAGGCCACTACTATTATCGCCTCACGGCTTTCTATGAAGACGGCTGCGAATCGGCATACGCCTTAGACATAGACAATCCTGAAAACGATTATGTCCATATTTATGTGACTGGGATTAATGAATTAGGAGAAAAGGATGTCGTGGTTTATCCCAATCCGGCAAGGGACAGGGTTGTTATTGAAGGCATGGAGGCTGTTGAGGTAAAGGTTTACAATACTTCAGGGCAGATGGTGAAGTGTGTGAGAGGGATGAATGAGATTGATGTTGAGGGATTGGCGGAAGGGATTTACCTTCTGCGCATTATGGATTCAGATGGAAAAATTTACACAAACAAAATCATGAAACGATGAGAAACAATAGACTATACACCCTGCTTGTGCTCCTGCTGATGGCGTGCGGGATGAAAGCGCAAGAAACAACGAGCATTCTGAAAGACAATTCCGAATGGAACATTCTTTGGCAGTCCACTGGCGTTCCGATACCTGAATTAGTGACGGAAAGTTTGATGGTATCAGGTGATACGTTGGTAGATGGTGTATTCTACAAAAAAGTGTTGCGGAAACTTTCATCCGAGACCCAACATTGGCATGGTAGTTTGGAGTATGATTTATATGGCATAATTAAAGAAGAGGAATCGGGGAAGGTGTTTTATAAGCCTATAGAACAGGAAATTGAGTATTTGTTGTATGATTTTGGCATGAATGTCAATGACACGGCGGTAATGTATTGGTGTCAAAATCCAGATTGGGAAGTTCATGTCCGTATCGATTCAATTGCTACGCAACACATTGCGGGTGCTGAAAGAAGGGTCTTCTATGTAAGTTCAAAAGACATGTATGGTGATGAATGGCATTGGCTCAATACATGGGTGGAGGGCATTGGCGCGATGGAAGGGTTGCTATACAGTTGTCACGTTGTCAACGCTGGAGGCATCACCCTTCACGAACTCCTATGCTATCATGAAGATGGAGAACTCGTTTGGCAGAATCCCACTTATAATACCTGCCTGATTGATCCTTTGAGTATTCAAGATAATACAGAGGCATTTGGTTTGCAGGTTTATCCCAATCCGGCAAAGGACAGGGTTGTTATTGAAGGCATGGAGGCTGTTGAGGTAAAGGTTTGCAATACTTCAGGGCAGATGGTGAAATGTGTGCGGGGGACGAATGAGGTTGATTTGAGCGGATTGGTGGATGGAGTTTATTTGCTGCGCATTACGGATGCGGATGGTAAAGTTTACACGAACAAAATCACGGTACGATGAAAAACATAAGACTAATTGCTTTGGCCGCCTTTATGATGCTAGGGGTGACGATGCAAGCGCAAAATGTAGAAGACAATTTTTGGATGGCGATTAACCAGCCTACGACAGGCGTTCACTCGCTTATTAAGGATGCCGAGGGAAACATTATTGCAGGTAGTATCGATGGCGGAGTGTACAGTTCTTCCGACGAAGGTGTGACATGGGAGTTCATAGGATTAAATAACATCGGGGTATTGCGACTATATGAGCATACTGACGGTACTTTGCTGGCAGGTACGAATATGGGTTGTCCACTGCGCAAAAGAGAAGCGGGAAGTACGGAATGGAGGACACTGCCTGTGCCTATTATTTCTAATGGCATTTCGATTGGGGTCACGGCTGATAACGCTCTGATATTGGGCACATGGCATGGTATCTACAAATCAAGGGACTGGGATGCCAGTTGGACCAATGTCCATGTTGACAGTACTGGTTGTTGTTGTGTGACAGACCTGTTGCGACTTGACAACGGCACAATGATGGCCTCTGTTGTTGACTATATGGGTAATGGCTTGGGAGGCCTGTTCCAATCGACTGATAACGGCGATACTTGGGAAAACATAGGATTTATCCATGATTCCCCTTTCTGTCTGGCACAAGACTCACAAGGTAACATATATTGGGGCGGAAATGGGCTATTTCGGTCAAGTGATTACGGGGCAACATGGCAGATGCTTTTCTATGACTGTGCTTGGTCAATAGCCATTGACGACACCGACGTCATTTATGTCAATTTGTTTTGCAGATCTCGTGGGTTGGGTGTTATTCGTTCTGCGGACCATGGAGAGACATGGGAGTATATTGTTTCTGGGAAGGACAGCGAAGTGGATTGGTTATATCTTTCTGACGATGGCTATCTGTATGGCTATGGCTCCTACAACACTTGTATCTATCGTAGTCGCAAGTCGGTGTATGAGGAATTTGAAGTTGAGGTTGTGTCGTGTCCCGAAAATGGCGGCACGACAAGTGGCTCGGGAACTTACCGTTTTGGCGAGTATGCACATCTGGTTGCTTCGGCAAACGAAAACTACCAGTTTGTCGGTTGGATTAACCAAGATGGCGAAATCATCTCCACCGATGAGGATTATTACCACATGATAGCACGAGGCGGACAGATTACGGCACAGTTCCAGTCGTTGGGAGAATTGGTAGTTACTCCTGATACGCTGTGGTTTGAAAACATCGGGACATCACAGCATTTTACCATTGATAACCAAAGGACCGAAACGGTAACTATCCAAGACATCATCCCCGCTGAGAATTCATATCTTGATGTGCAATCTCCTCAAAACTTCCCATTTACACTACCTGTCGGAGGGTCTGTACAAGTGACAGTTTGGTTCCAAGTGCTTCCAGCCAAGGACGATTACACACCTTTCAACATCCGAATTCTGACTTCTTTAGGGGAAAGAAATGTGGTTGCCATGGTGGCCAATTCTGCCATTACCGACCACGGGCTTACCATTGTGGGAATGCCGTCAATTGTGTTTGAGGTTCCTGAAGACAACCCACAAAGAGGAATGCTTATGAACAGAAACTACGGGACGCATACGCCCATCACCATTACTTCCATTAGTGAAGACGGCACGGATTATTTGGAAATTGAGCCTCAGCATACGTTGCCTTACGACTTGGCCGCTGCCGAGTATTTCTGGATAGACATGACGGCACACATACTAGCGAAGGGTTATGCCTCGACTACGGTTATCGTTGAATCAAGTGCCGGGCAGAAACAATTCGATGTCGCTATCAATGGCGACCTTCTGAGTGTTAGCGAATTGACTGGTGCTGTCAAAGTTTATCCCAATCCTGCCAGCGGGGTTGTGCGGATCGATGGCGTTGAGGCCGAGGAGGTTTGGGTTTATAATGCTTTTGGGCAGGTGGTGAAGAGGGTACGGAACTCTAATGAAATTAGTGTGGAAGGTTTGGCGGAAGGGGTTTATTTGGTGAGGATTAGGGATTCAAAGGGAGTTTCGCAAACGGAACGCATCACGGTAATAAGATAAGCCATGAAAAAAGCATCTGCATCCATGATTCTCGCAGTAGCAGTGGCGGC
>CACXXY010000133.1 GCA_902771655.1 uncultured Bacteroidota bacterium
CGGGAACCATCACCCAAAAGACGCTCAAAATGCGGTAAGTCATGCGGAGTGGAGATAATCAGAATATCCCGAATGCCCGCCTGCATCAAGGTGGACAAAGGGTAATAAATCATCGGCTTGTCATAAATCGGCATCAGCTGCTTGCTCATGGCAAGTGTGATGGGGTGTAATCTGGTGCCGGAGCCCCCGGCGAGGATGATACCTTTCATCATAATTATCAATTATCAATTATTAATTATCAATTTAGAAATCCAGTCCCATCTCCACCTTGGCGGCTTCGCTCATCATCTCGAAATCCCAAGGCGGATCGAAGGTCAGGCGCAGGGAGACGCCCTTCACGCCCTCAATTTCCGACACCTTTTTCTTCACTTCCACCGGCAAAGACTCCGCTACCGGACAATTGGGAGCGGTAAGGGTCATCAGGATATTCACAATATTATCTTCTTGAATTTCAATATTATAAATAAAGCCCAAATCCCAAATATTCACCGGAATTTCCGGGTCATAAATGGTGGATAACACTTCAATAATCTGTTCTCTTGTCGGCATAACTTCACGAAATAAAATGCAAAGATAACATTTTTTGTTGAATTGTTGAACTGTTTATTTGTTTAATCGTTTAATATTCGTGAAGACGTTAAGTCATTCGCTGTGCTCATTCGTCAAGGCGCTATCGTCTTAACGAGCGAACGAAGTGAGCGTCTCCACGAACATACGAAGTATGTGTCTTCACGAATAAAATCATTGGCACATTAGCACATTAACTAATTAGCACATTGAAAAATTTTGTACCTTTGCAGTTTAATATCTTTCTGCATAACATGAAGAAAATCATTTTATTCCTAATTGCCGTTATGTTGCTGAATGCCAGTTGCCGGCAGGTGTATGACAACAGCGACAAGATGATTTTCCGCTATAACGAGTCATCGGGCATCAACAGCCTCGACCCGGCTTTTTCCGCTGGCCAATCCATCATCTGGCCCTGCAACCTGCTGTACAATGGCCTTGTTGACCTGGACGAGCAGATGCGCGTTGTGCCCAGCATCGCCAAATCATGGACCATTTCGCCTGACGGCACCGTCTATACCTTCACCCTGCGCGATGACGTGTATTTCCATCAAACGGATTTCTTTCCGCAAAAGCGCAAAGTCACCGCCGACGACTTCGTCTATAGCCTCGGACGCATCGTGGATGGCAGCGTGGCCTCGCCAGGAGCCTGGATTTTCCAGAAAGTGAAACGCGACAGCGAAGGCAAACCAGCCTTCAAAGCCCTCAACGACAGCACGTTTCAAATCACACTATCTGAAGACTTCCCTCCGTTTTTGGGCATCTTAGCCATGAAATACTGTTCAGTGGTGCCCAAGGAAGTGGTGGAAAAATACGGCAAAGATTTCCGCACCCATCCCGTCGGCACAGGCCCGTTCAAATTCCAAATCTGGGAGGAAGGCGTAAAATTAGTGCTGCGCAAAAATCCCGACTATTTTGAGACCGACGAAGAGGGCAACCGCCTACCCTACTTAGATGCCGTCGCCATCACGTTTATCGTGGACAAACAATCGGTGTTCATGGAATTCATGAAGGGCTCATTAGATTTCATGTCGGGTATTGACGCCTGCTACAAGGATGCTTTGCTGACCAAGACCGGCGAGTTGAATCCCGACTATGCCGACCGCGTCCAATTACTGACAGGCCCCTACCTCAACACCGAATATTTGGGTTTCATGTTGAAAGATGACGGCCAAGACAATCCCTTGCTGAAAAAAGAGGTGCGACAAGCCATCAACTACGGTTTCGACCGCGAGAAGATGATGCGCTACCTGCGCAACAATACAGGCTATCCCGGCACCAGCGGTTTTGTGCCGATGGGCTTGTCCTCTTTCGACACCTCCAAGGTGAAAGGCTACAACTATAATCCCGCCAAAGCGTTGGAACTGTTAGCCAAAGCCGGCTATCCCAACGGCAAGGGACTTTCGCCCATTCCGCTTTCCGTATCTGCCAACTATCTCGACATCAGCCAGTACATCCAGCACGAGTTGGAACAAATCGGCATTC
Organism: uncultured Bacteroidota bacterium; assembly: GCA_902771655.1. Taxonomy (GTDB): domain Bacteria; phylum Bacteroidota; class Bacteroidia; order Bacteroidales; family WCHB1-69; genus RUG11690. The sequence goes on from CACXXY010000133.1 coordinate 2,053, forward strand.
CCGTCACACTTGATGTGCAGCAGGCGGCCCAGCAGCGGCAGATGATGCGCAACTACCAGCTGCCCTTCTTCCGTGGCTCTTGGATTTGTGACTACCCCGACCCTGAAAATTACTTATCCCTGTTTTATTCCAAAAACCTCCAACCCAACGGCTCCAACTATACACATTATGTCAACCCGAAATACGACAAGCTCTTCGAGAAATCGCAACGCTGCCTCAACGACTCCCTCCGCAACCTTTACTACACCCAACTCGACGCCATGCTGATGGAAGACGCCCCAGTGGTAGTGCTGTACTACGACAAAGTGCTACGTTTCACCGGTATCAACGTGGAGGGTCTGGGCACGAACCCTATCAATATGCTGGACCTGCGACGGGTGAAAATAAAACTGAAAACTGAAAAACGTTAAGACGTGGAAACGTGGAGACGTGGAGACGACAAATACCCTTCTAATAGAAAAAAAATTAAACTTGAATACAAAATATAATGTGCCAATTGAATTTTGAAATTTGACTTCTAACCCCTGACCCCTATAACCTGTAACCTGTAATCTAAAAATTGGCACATTAGCACATTAACTAATTAGCACATTATAAACATGTTATTCAAAGATGTTTTAGTGGATGAGTCCCTGAAAAAGCGCCTCATCAGTTTGGTAAAAGAAAACCGCATCAGCCATGCGCAATTGTTCCTCGCACCAGCGGGTTCCCATGCCTTTGCTTTGGCCATGGCCTACGCCCAATATATTTGTTGTGAGCATCCCGGAGAGGATGACTCCTGCGGCGTATGCCCCTCGTGCGCCAAGTTTGCCAAGCTATCGCACCCTGACGTCCACATCATCTTCCCGAACTGCACCACCACAGAAGTCAAGAAAGACCCGGTTTTCACCAAATTCGCCGCCAAGTTCCGCCAGTTTGTTCTCGACCACAACTACCATATCGATATCAACGACTGGCTGATGGAATTGGGTGGAGAAAACAAACAAGCATTTATCAACACCCGTGACTGCTCTTATATCGTCAACCAGAACAGCATCAAATCGTATGAAGGAGGATACAAAATATATATTTTATGGTCAGCGGACCGCCTGTATCGGGATGCGGCGCCTAAACTTTTGAAAACGCTGGAAGAGCCTGAAAACAAGACACTTTTTATCCTCATCACAGAAAATACCGACAAGATGCTCACCACCATACTGTCGCGTACACAATTGGTCAAAATACCCAAGCTGAAAACGGAAGTCATCCAACAGCAACTGACAAAAGACTTCAATATCAGTGAAGAAGAAGCAGCCGATGTGGCAGTTTTGGCAGATGGCAACTATAACCGTGCCATCGAACTGATAAACGACGAAAGCGAATACAAGGAGACACTGGCCCAAATCCAACTGCTCTTAAGCAGTATGCATGCCCTTTCACAACCCGTTCCTAACAAATCGGAAGTCAACTATTTAGAAGTTCGTGACTGCATTGATGCCATCATTTCACACGGACGCGAATACCAGAAGAATTTCCTCTCCGCATTCATCCGTATTCTGCGCGCCATGCTCATGAAAAACAGCCATCAAGATGCCGTCAGCAAGGCCAGCAACACAGAAAACACTATCATTGAACACTATACTAAGCTTTTCAACTTGAAAAATGTGTCACAGATTTTCGACGAATGCAATAAAGCCCTATACCACATCGAACGCAATGGAAACTCTTCGTTAGTTTTTACCGATTGGTACCTGAAGGTGTCAGAGCTGATTGCTCCTCGCCCTTGACACGCGGAATAGGTCTCACATACAACTCTTCAACGGTCTTCGGACGATAATACTGCAACCATCTGAAATCCTTGAGTTGACGATCTTTTTCTGGTAATTCGCTATCAGAATAGATCTTTCCGTCAGGGTCATTATAAAATACGATACCATCTATCTCATTCTCCGAAAGAATAATCTTCATCTCACTGGTGGCAGATACATTCACTCCCAACAGCGCGGTGTCCTCATCTGTAATGAAATACACACATTCGGCATTGTTGTAAACATATACCGTCTGCAACTGCTTTTCCACTATATGACCTTCAATCCTTGCACCTTTTATCTGATTGAATTCAGTCTCTTCAAATACAGACGAGACTATGAACCCCGATTTTATCAGCGTAACAATCACATTCACAGAATCTTTCAAATAAAAAGTGATAGTATCCGCGGTCAGCTGATTCTCACTTGACCACATCACCGGATTATGGAACATCAGGATAAGCGAATCCTTGACATTATATGCCAGCGAATCACAAGCTCCCTGCATGTCATGACGGTAAAACTTCACCCTGTTATAGGCCGAAATATTTTGCGGATCCTGCAAGCTGTCGAACAAAATCCGTAATGTATCGCAATGCAGATACAGCGAGTCCTTACTTTCGTCAATCAAAATCAGCTGATTACTGTCGGTAGCGGTGGAATAGCCGCCCAGCTCATGGTGTTCCACGTAATTTCCTTTCAACACATAGCCCTTCACCGTATCTGAAATCACCACGTTATTCCATCCTATTCCATAACGGAGATTCCGGTCATAATATACACTGTCCGCCACAAGTTTCTGCGTGGAATTATACAATTCAACATCACCGACAAGCGTAGCCAAATCCGATTTGGTCTCATACCAACCGGAAGAGGTGTATATGGTGTTCTCATCCGAAACCATGTGAGTACGGGAAACAAAATAGACGGTTTCCTGTAAGGTATTATATAACAACGTATCACAGTCCATCATATAACTTGAGCTCTGCAATAAGACACTGTCTTGCAACCAGACCTCATCAGTTTTGGTGTAATAATGGCCCACCTTACTGCTCAAGGTATCTTCCACATTAATCATGGTGCCGCCCGTAAGATAATAACCGACATCAGTACCCAGATCATATATCAAACTGTCCGAATAAAGATGCGAGACTCCATGCACCATCTCCACATTTCTGGCGATGGAAGCGGTCTTCTCATTGCCGCTGTAATAGGCTTTTTTGCCATACAAGCGCACCGAGTCGCCGATCAGAATCCGCACGGGTTTTCCGAAAGCAATCAGGTAATTATCATCCTCGTAGTAATAGGCGCTATCGCAATAGCCGGTGGTATTCTCATGCTGGAAAACCACATGACCTAAAAGACGTTGGGCTCCAGGCAGAAAACCCTCGTCGTATTCCAACAAATCGGCCCGGGTATTGATTTTCTTGTTCGACTGCGCATAGCACATCACTTGCGTCATCAGCAGACACAGGCAAACAAAAATCACCCTGGGAAAAAACTTGCCCCTATTCATCAACTACCATTTTTCCATTTACACTGACAATCCTATCATCCTTATACACAGTTATTTTTATCGTATCACCTTCGTTATCCAACTCAATATCTTCCCCATTCTTTTTATTATCCTTATAATGAATTTCTCTGATCAGATTACCATTTAAGTTATAACCCTTCTGAACTCCAGTCCCTTTTTCATAATGTCCTTCTCCAATCAACACCCCTCTGTCATCATAATAAAACCAGTCACCATCGAATAGGTCCTCATAGAAACAGCCCTGCTCAACCACCTCTCCATTAGGGTAATACAACACATACTGACCATGTTTTTTGCCATGAAGGTAATTAATAACAGAAGTTCTGTATCCTTTGATATGATAACATTCCTCCACGCCCTCCAACAAATCATTCTGATAGGTGCATCTGGTTTCCAAACGGCCATTGATATAATATTTGGTAAAATTACCATGACGTTTGCCATT
>CACXXY010000134.1 GCA_902771655.1 uncultured Bacteroidota bacterium
TGAGAACAATTGTTTTAAGAGGTTTCTTTAAGCTGGATGGAATACCAACAGCTTATTTTGACAAGAATCGCCGCCAACGGAAAAACTTTATCAAGGCGAATGTGAAGACTCAGCAGCGTACATCATTCGAGGGTTATCAGCAGGTGCTGGCCGAGTTGGGCTATCCAGTGCGGATAGACTGGCATCAGCCGTTTTCGCTGTTCGGAAATATATCCCGACCTGGAATGGACATATCAGCTGAAACTAATACTCCAGCTGAAACCAAAACTCAGTCCGGCAGCAATTCACGGCAAGGAGAAGCTGTTTTCGCCAAAGAGAATGCCATTGGTGTGGCTACTTTCGCTGCACACAAAGGAAAGATTTATCCTTTGGACAAAATGGAGCAGGTGGTAGCAGAAGTCTCCAAGCAGATGCATGTATATTTGTTTGGCGCTGGTGCGGAAGAGAGGGCTTTAATGGAACAATGGGAACAGAAATATGACAATGTGGAGTCTGTGGTGGGCCGCTTGGCCGACATGGGCGAGGAACTGCGACTGATGAGCCGCTTGCGTCTGGTGCTGTCGATGGACAGTGGCAATATGCACCTGGCTTCATTGGCAGGCGTTCCCGTCGTAAGCATCTGGGGTGCCACACACCCCTTAGCTGGCTTCTTGGGTTGGGGCCAGTCGATGGACAATGTGATACAGGAAGAACTGCCCTGCCGCCCATGCAGCATCTACGGCAGCAAGCCCTGCCGCTATGGGGACTACCGCTGCCTGACGAATATTTCGCCAGAACGAATCATGGAGAAAATTAGCAAATTAGTTAATTAGCAAATTAGTTAATTAGCAAATTAGTTAATTAGTTAATGTGCTAATGAATTAGGGGAGTCTCGTGCTACGCACTCGAGGGGAGTTTCGCACTTCGTGCTCAAGGGGAGTGACGCTTCGCGTCAGGGGAGTCTCACTTCGTTCGAGGGGAGATTGATTATAGGATGATGGATTAATTGTAGGGACGCATCGCATGCGTCCGTATAATGTAGGATTATCGCAATTATATAGGGCTATCACAATAATGTAGGGCTGTCGTATTACGGCAGCCGTATTAAATTAGACATAAGGCTGCCACAATGTGACAGCCCTACAATATCTGTAACCTGTAACCTATCCCCTGTAACCTGTAACCTGTTATCTGATCAGCGACACGAGCACGAACAGCCAGTGGGCTGAGATGCCGGCGATGAGGCCGCCGACAGTGTGAGAGGCAATGGCCTTGGAAATCAGCTGGCGATAGCCGAGAGAGTCCAACATGCCGGTGTGGGTGCTCAGGAAGCCGCTCCAGCACATGCCCATGGCGGTGAATACGGCGATGGCATTGGCAGTAATCAGACCGGAGGCGTCGAAAGCGGGAATCAAACCGATAGCGGCGCCTACGGCTCCTAATGCTGTAATGGGGAATGCTATCAACTCGGGATGGTCAAAACCAAAAAGCCACTGGAAAATAAAGTCAATCTTGGAGGCTAACCACGGCAACACAGGAACACCTTCGTAAGCAGAGCCTGTATATACGCCGTCAGCAGGGGCACCAAAAGTGGTCATCATCACAATGGTAGAGATAATCAGCACACCGGGAATGATGGACAAACCAATCTCCACACCACTTTTGCCACCATCCAACATGGCGTTCAAGGTGCGCAAAAACGGTCCTTTTTTCTCTTCTTCCAGGGTGCCTTGTGCGGGCTTGAGTTCGGGCTCGAATTCCTGGTCCAAATGCGTGCCAGGCATGGGAGAATCCAACTCTGGATAGGCCCGGAGCGTTAAAAACTGCATCATTCGGGTGGTGACAATACTGCCGATAAAGGCTCCTGCCAAACCAACCAATGCTCCGCTACCGTAGCCGCGACCTGTCATGAAGGCCACCACCACCAAACCCATGCCAAAAGAAGTGCCGAAGTTGGTCAAGGAGGCAATCTGATATTGCTTGAAGTATTGACTGAAGGTCTTGTCCTTCGAAAGAGTGATGATGGCGGGGTTGTCGCTCAGGAAGGTCATTACCGCACCCAATGAGGCTACACCAGGGAGGTTATAGAGCGGCTTCATCAGCGGTTTCAGCATCTTCTCCAACAACACTACCACACCGAATTCCACAAACAGTTTGCTGATGGCTCCCGTCATCACGGTGATGGCCATGATGTAAAAGACAGTGTCAAGTAGCAACTTGTACGCCGTGTTCATGAAGGTGTTCAGCATGTTCGGCAAGCCCATCGGTATGGATAATCCGATGAAAAAACCGAAGAAGATGACCAGAAAGATAACCAGCTCGTGGGTGCGGCGGTATGCCCTCACCAAATAATGCATGACATTATTTCTGGAAACCCTGTATATCTGATGCAGGATATTGTTGTTTCTGAAATTGAAAGGTGCCATAAGGTTTTTATTTTAATCTTTCGGGTAAATATTTCATGAAATCGATTTTCCAGGTAACGCCCACATTGACTTGCAGGGTGCCATGACCTTCGTCGGGAATCCTGTATGAAACTGTGTTGTCGGGCTGAATTTCCGGACGGTACAGCACTTTGTTGGCAACAAAAGCGTGAATACGCAAATCACGGTAAACGGCCGGCCTGAACTCAACACCGAGCCCATAGAAATGATAGTTGTGACCAGGCATGATCATCACATCCATGACTTTGTCCGCATAGAAGTTCTCGGCAAAATTTTGGTCGTAACCTCCTTTGGCAAACAAGTTTACGCTCGGACTTACATGCCAGTCCAAACGGCCCACCACGGTGAAGTCGCGGAAGAATTGCTTGAAGCTGGAAGCCCGGTTCATGTAATCTATATATATCGACCATTTGTCGAATGACAACCTGTTGCCCAAAGAAATGTAGTTTACAAAGGAGCCTCGTTCATATTCCATCAGGTTAATGGAATACAAGGCTGTGAAGGGACCGTAGTTGCCGTTCCAAAATAAATTGTAGGAGAACAGACCTTTCTTCCATTCATCACCCTTGCCTCCAAAATGTATGTATGGAGAGTTGGCGAACTGGAAAACTATCTTGTTTTTCTTTTGTTTGTCGGTGTATGATGCCGAAACACCTAACTGGAAACAGTAAATCTCCCCCCAAAAATGAGTGTAATAATAAACATCGATGGGCGCTGCGTCATATTCGAAACCGCCGACATAGAGCGCTTCTTTGCCCATGCGAATCGCCCAGCGGTCATTGAATTTGTATTGGATGTACAGAAAGTCGGTGTTGTCGAAAAAATTGACGGAACCGGCTTTGGGAATGATTCTTTGGCGGAGGAAATAAGAGATGTGCTTGCCAATGTCACCACCTAATAAAAAGTTGAAATACTGGCCGTGGAAGCCGTAATTGTTCTTCCAGCCGGTTTCGTCCACATGGTAGGTGTAGGGGTCGTTGATGTTTTCCCATTGATAGTTGCCTAAGTATTCCAAATCGGCGCGCGCTTCCAGACTGAAGGTGGTAAAACGGTGGCTGATATTCTTTTTTGTGGTGTCGGTTTCTTGGGCTTGTGCGAAAAATGGAAGTACAAGCAGCGAAATGAGTCCTGTGTAAAATTGTAACTTTCTCACAATCAGTTTTTTATTGTTCTTAATTTGAAAGGACAAATTTACATAAAATTTCCAAACTATTCACAGCTATATGAATTTTACTGCAGGGATGCAATTTGGAATTGTCATACATCACGGTCGCGGCGTGGGTTATATATGCACCGAAGCAGAAAATGTGACCGCCGCGAAACGGTATTGTTGTAGCCGATGGAAACTCTCGTGCGGTAGCTTTGATTAGCCGATTATTTAAGTTGACAGTTGTGAATTCTGAATTCTAAATTCAAATTATAATTAACTAATTATCACATTTGCTAATTTGCTAATTAACAGTGTATTCCAGTGCCTCCTTCATGGAGTCAAAATAATGGAATCTCATGCCTTCGATAAAGTTCTCCTTGATGTCGTCGATGTCTTTCTTGTTTTCTGAAGACAATACTATATCAAATATTCCGGAGCGTTTGGCGGCGAGAATCTTCTCCTTGATACCGCCCACTGGCAGTAACTTGCCACGGAGGGTAATCTCGCCGGTCATGGCAATCTTGTTACGCACCAAGCGACCAGTATAGGCGGAAATCATGGCGGTGAGCAGGGTGATGCCGGCGGAAGGGCCGTCTTTCGGGGTGGCGCCTTCGGGCACATGTACATGTATCTTCTGTTTCTCGAAGGTCTCATCGCTGATGCCGTATTCGGCAGCATGGGCTTTGAGGTACTCGTAAGCAATGGTGGCCGACTCCTTCATAACATCGCCCAAGTTGCCGGTCATGGTTAAACCGCCTTTGCCGGGACTGGTGATAGCCTCCACAAAGAGTATTTCCCCGCCGACGGCAGTCCAAGCCAAACCAGTGGCCACGCCGGGACAGTCGTTGTTGAAAGACTTCTCCTTTTGGAAGATGGGTGAACCCAGCAAATCTTGCAGGTCTTCGGGGCGGACTTTCTTTTCCATCTCGCCGGTTTTTACCAGCTGGGCCGCCCTCTTGCGGATGATGCGGGCGATGGTTTTTTCCAACAGACGCACACCCGATTCGCGGGTGTATTCCGTGATGATCTGTTCAATAACTTTGTCGGAAAATGATAATTCGCTCTTCTTGATGCCGTGCTCTTTCAACTGCTTGGGAATGAGGTGTTTCTTGGCAATCTGAACCTTTTCTTCCAGCAAGTAACCAGGTATGTCAATGATTTCCATACGGTCGAGCAGGGCAGGGTGAATGTTGCCCAAGTTGTTCGCTGTGGCAATAAAAAGTACTTTGGACAGGTCGAAAGTGGTTTCCAGGTAGTTGTCGTAGAAAGCGTTATTCTGTTCAGGGTCAAGTACTTCGAGCAGGGCTGCGGAGGGGTCGCCTTGAACAGTCATACCCGTCACCTTGTCGATTTCGTCGAGTACGAAAACGGGGTTGGAGCAGCCAGCCTTGCGCATGTTCTGGATGACACGGCCAGGCATGGCACCGATATAGGTCTTGCGGTGTCCGCGGATTTCCGATTCGTCGTGCAGGCCGCCTAATGACATGCGGATGTACTTGCGGCCAAGGGCGTCAGCGATGGAGTGGCCTAAAGAGGTCTTGCCTACGCCCGGAGGGCCTGCCAAACATAAGATGGGCGATTTCATGTCGCCTTTCAGCTTCAGTACGGCCAAGTATTCAATGATACGCTCTTTCACCTTGTCCAAACCGAAATGGTCGCGGTCCAGAATCTTATGGGCACGTTCCAAGTCGAAATTGTCTTCGCTGTATTCGTTCCACGGCAGTTCCACCAGCAGCTCCAGGTAGTTGAGCTGTACGGAGTAGTCGGGCGACATGGCATTGGTGCGGCGCAGCTTCTCTAACTCTTTCTCAAACAGTTCTTTGGTCTCCTCGTTCCATTTCTTTTTAGCCGCCTTTTCTTTCAGTTCATTGTAATCTTTTTCGCTGGGCGAGCCGCCTAATTCCTGCTGGATGGTCTTCATCTGCTGGTTCAGGAAATACTCGCGCTGCTGTTTGTCCAATTCCTGTTTCGACTTGTACTGAATCTGGTTTTTCAGTTCCAGCATCTGCAAGTCATTGTTGAGCAGTTTCAGGACCAATTTGGCACGTTCCTCAATGTCTGCTATTTCCAGGATTTTCTGTTTCTCGTCAACGCTGACCGACAGGTTTGAAGCGACGAAATTTAACAGAAAGGTAGAGCTTTCGATATTGCGGAGG
>CACXXY010000135.1 GCA_902771655.1 uncultured Bacteroidota bacterium
AGCTGCACGAGGATGTCGTCGTCGCTGAGGCGCACCTCGTAGTAGCCGGGCGAGGCCTTCTCGGTGGCGTGGCTGAAGCGCGAGCGGTAGCCGCCATCGGGATTGTCGGCAGTGCCGGGATTAAGCTGCACCTTGCCAGTGAAAGGCATCAGCAGGATGTCGCCCATGTCGGAGTGGCCGGTGCCGCTGAAGTGGGTGTGGCTGAAGCCCACGATGGTCTTGTCGCGGTACTGGTAGCCGGCGCAGTAGTCATAGACGTCCGGCTGGTAGCGGCCGTTGATGTTGTGGGGGATGGTGTCCGTGTCGGGACTCACCTGCACGCCCCCGAAGGGGTAGCACGCCCCAGGAAAGGTATGCCCCATGCCGTTGGTCCCGATCATCGGGTTAACATACTGGGTATAATCTTTCTGTGCGGAAACAGTTGTCATCATCAATAGGATTATCGGTAAAAAAATCTTTCGCATAATAAAGGACTAATAATTGTAAAAAAATCATTGTTTTAGCATCCATAAATGGAACACGGGGTCGGCAAACTTGACAATGTTTTGACTGCAAAGATACAAATTCTTTAAGTACACAGCTTTGTGGTCCACAAAATTGTGTACTTTTTTTGTTTTGGATCATCCACAAAAAAAATCACTATTTCATTCTTTTTATTCAAAAATTATCCGTATCTTTGCAAGATATATGTCATGCTTTTGATGTATTGAATTATTAACCCAATAAAAAATTTATCACTATGAAGAAAAAATTTGTATGCCCCATTTGCGGCTATGTTCATGAAGGTACCGAAGCTCCCGAAAGATGTCCACAGTGCAAGCAGATTGTGGAATGGAAAGTGTTGGATGAAACTGCTGGCTTGAACTTTGTGACTGAACACGTTATCGGTATTGCCAAAGATACTGACGATGAGATGAAGAAGGACTTGAACGCTCATTTTATGGGCGAGGCTACCGAAGTGGGTATGTACCTGGCCATGAGCCGTCAGGCCGACCGTGAAGGTTATCCCGAAATCGCCGAGGCTTTCCGTCGCTACGCTTTCGAAGAAGCTGACCATTGCGCACGTTTCGCCGAATTGTTAGGCGAGGTGGTATGGGATACCAAAACCAATCTGGAGAAACGTATGGTGGCTGAATGCGGTGCTTGCGAAGACAAGATGCGTATCGCCCGCCGTGCCAAAGAACTGAACTTGGACGCTATTCACGATACCGTTCATGAGATGGCCAAAGACGAAGCCCGCCACGGCAAAGGTTTCGAAGGTCTCTTCAACCGCTATTTCAAGAAATAGTTTTTTTTAGATTTTTCTGAAAACAAGACAGGGTGCTCATTCGGGCACCCTGTCTTTTTACAGACCTAAAATCATGTGTTTTTCTATAAAATACAGACCAAAAAGGATGATTTTGGAGAGACATACTATTCATCATATATTAGGCTCCTCCTCCAATCCGCCCATTTCGGGTCACCCGAATGATGTTCATAAATTGACCAAACATGGTCAAACGAGGAGTATTCCATTAAGCCCTTATCCGAGCAATCGTAAGGAAGAGTGCATAGGGTTACATCATTGCCAATCATACCAATATTTGCATACTGGTTCTTCAACTGTATCAACTTATGTCTCATGACGTTGTTGGTGCCGTTCTCAAAATATTTCCGAGCCTCTGCTGGTATTTTCTCCGACATTGTGGCTCTGTATGCCATCCATTGGTTCCACGCTTTTTGTTCCTTGCGCAACAGGTTTTGCTTGTTTTCCCGAGAATATTCCTTTTGCGCTTCCTCCGAATTGTCATTATCACAATCATTCTGAACTTCTATCATTATAGCGTATGCCTTGGTTATCATCGGTGGCGTAATTTTCTGATGACTCTCTACAACCGGCTTTTCCCCGCATAATTGCATCAACATATCTTCATCGGCAAGCATTAACTGGTGGCAGCATTCATCTTCAATATCACTCATAAACAAGGACCTACCTGTGCCCGAACCTATCAGATAAACTTCCTGACAAGTACAAAACGCATTCTTGCACGCTTCCTTATATTTTTCAAAAAGCTTCTGTTCCTCTGCAAACAACGGAGCAAGTTTGCTGGCCTTTTGATTTTTGTAAAGCTTCTTCCGCATAATGCTTAAGTTGTCATATTTCAACTTGTTCTCCATATTGATGCACCATGCCAAATCCCCATCCCAAATAAAATGTTCCTTTACAAAATCAATGTCTTGCTGGGTTATTTTCTCTTTTGATTGGATGCTGTCAATCATCTGCTGGATAACATCATCATCTATCACAGAATCTGTCTCCGCCACCATTATAGTATCAGTAGCATATTCTCTTGCAGTTTCAACTGAAATGGCGTTGTTTTTATTCGTACAGCTGTTAGTCAAGAATAACGACACAACTGTTAAAAATACAATGGGATAAATTCTTCGGGTCATATTATTGTTGTTGAAATAGATTATTGCTTTAATTCGTAACAAATACCCCTCTCCAGATACCCCATTGGGGCAAAGGCTGGCCCCACCGCCAGTTATCTTGGCGAGAGACAGCTTTCGCAAATGCTTTGCGGTCGGCCATTGGGATGTCATATCTCGGATCAACCTTCTCCGCTATAGAGCGATTGAAAATTATCTCAACATCCAACCTTTCAATCGGATAAGATATATCAAATGTATCGTTTGATGTCACATAATTAAAGTACCCGTGTACTCCGCCAGTTTCTTCCCCGCTGTAAGACACATAATACTCACCTACTCCCGCCAAACCGCCAATAACCAAAAACCTCCTGTTATCAGGAAAATCTTTTAGATTAATGCTGGTATGATAGCTCCAAACTCTTTCTCTTATCCAGTCCTCATTCTGTCCCGCTGCCAGCAGGCCATTTCTTTTAAGGTCATCCTGGATAAATCCTGGCACTTTGGCAGGGTATTGCTTTCCCATGTATTCAAATTGCCATCCCGTCGCTTCTTGACGAAAAGACTTTGCCAACACATAGTTATACCCTTCCGAAGACTTGTAGATAGGCATACTGGTACCCTTCGAGGAATACGCTTGTTTTATGGCATCATTCATCTTAGTACAGCTTTCCTCATTTACATCTTCACCATAGAGTGTGTCAACAACCTTACCATTTATCGTGTAAACAAAAAAAGACGGATGATCAGTATCACCCCTATGCCATACGGCTTCCGTACAAAGCACCTCCTCAAACGCCCCGTCTTTCAGCCGGATGATTTTATCACCATATAATCCAGAATGCGCATAGCCATCGTCTATCAAACCGCTTCTCTCAATGTACTGGGGAGACCAGTTGCAGTCTCTTCTGGAAATAACACCGTTGTGTTGAGACAGAATGATAGTCCCATCCGCAAAGCAACTGCCAAACAGACATAATTCAGGAATGGTATCATCATTGATATAACAGATACAGCACTTCTGATAAACTGACGTGTTGATATTTTCATTAATGTATGCCGCATAATTATCATTTATGACAATCGTATCCCGCTTAACGTTTGTCACCACCTCTTCAAGTGTATCACCTCCTGCATTAACATTGTGATTATTGTCACATGCTGCAAGTAAAAGGGCACAAAATGCAATGATGATCAGTTCTTTCATGGAAATTATGGTTGATTTTTATTCTCCCAAAAACAGGGTGTAAATATATTTAAATCACTGTGCAAAAATACACGTTTTCAACCACATACGTGTTTTATTTCATACAATAAGAAGGGTGTTTTGTACAATGGGAGAGGGTGGAAGTTGGCCTAATAGTCAAACAGTCCGCCGGTGAGGTGGTCAAGGTGTTGGAAGCCAGTGACAACGGATTCGCACTCTTTGTTTGGAGCAAGAGTTATGAGTTGATTTAATTTCATGTTGGGTGGGTGATATTATAGAGTTCCTTTCATTCAAATGGTAAGTATAGCATTCCTGCCACAAAGAATGCCCAAAGGAACGTCAGCACAAAGAAGTTTCCTTATTGCGGATTGTTACATACTGTCTGAATACAGCGAGATATCTTTTCGAAGTCTATCGCAAATCTTCTTAAAAACGATACCGCCAAGTTCTATTTTTCTTTCTGATGGTGTGCTGCTTAACTGATCACAGTTGTCGATAATATGTCTTTTGATATTCTCATACGCACTCCTTTCACCTACATTTACAAACTCGCCACTGACATTTACTTTGTCTAGAATACCATCAAAAATATAGTACGCGGTAAAAAGCATTTTTGTGTTTGTTGCCATTGGCATATCCATCGGTAGCCCATCATCAAGCATATCTAAAAAATTATACGGGTTTGCATGCTCGTTTCGACACGCTTGCTCCACCTTACTAATCAAATGTTTTTGGTCTCGAATTAAAAGCATCATTAGTCTTGCAGAAGCTTCGTCATGAACATTTGCCTTGTTGGATTCCAAAGCTTGGGAAAAGCACAGAAATGCATTTTCTGCCCGAACCTCTTGTATATCCTCGTCTGGCTCTTGAAAACCGAGACATACTTGGAAAACTTTTCCGATTAAGAGAGGGCTGTCTAATATAAGGAGTTCACCTGGATTGTGAACGAAATAGTTGTATATTTGGTTCCCATGTCGTTCTAAACCAGAGTAATCTTGAGCTCCAAAAGCTGCCCATGCAGAAACAGCGTTAAAATTTAGCAGATCGTTCATATACGTTATGCCTGTTTTATCCTGTCGGCTCTTCAGTTTTATGGTATATCCTCCGGTTTTCGGCACTCCTGTGTTATTGTTTGTTTGTGATTATCCCTGCCTCGTCTATTACCAGACTGTGGTCGAGGGGGATGTGTTTTGCCTCACCGGAAGCCCCCGTGATGTAGTAGCTCTTGGCCAAATCATCACTGAATTGGCTTACAAAGGCGGCACGGATGCGGCTGCATTTTTCATTGATGGAGTTGCGGGTAGAGTCAACCAGATCGTCAATACTTTGCTCCATTTTAGCCGAATCGTCACGGTTCGATATGCGACAGTAAATCTGCAGCAACTCCTCGCGATGGTCAACCAGTTCTTTGAACCGCAATCCTTTGGGATGGCGCAGATAGAAAAAATATACCACCTTGGAGAGTGTCGGCAGGGAGATTTCCATATCATTGTAGTCGGGTAAAATTATACGGTAATCCTTGGTGATGCGAAGCGTGCTCAGTTTAGGGTCGGGCAGAGCAATAAGTTTCTTTATGATAAAGTCGGACACTCCAATCGAGCGCATTTCTTCAATCCGCTGCCGTATCTCGTCCGCAAGTACATCTATCCTCCCCTGGTCCGCGTTGTCTCTGGGGTCTATATGTTGGTTCTCACGCAAACGGCTACTCCGTATAGGATGTTCGATAAGAGTACTATCAAATATATTTGAATCAAGACGTGGCACTTGCGCAATAGCTGTCAACAACTGTTCAAATTGGGTATTGTTTCTGTACAAAAGTGGGAATATCGTGAAAATGTGTCCATCATCTGAGGTATATTCATAGCGCATCAGCATGGGCAACTCCGTGATTTGCAGACACAACTCCGGCATTTCGTCCTCTTTGTCGATTCTGTAAGAGAGGATTTCCCGATAGCTGTCCTGAATCCATGACGGATCGGACTTAGCCTTTTCTATCCAAGCGGAATCCGTTTCTGGCCAATTGTATTCCACAATCTGTGCCAGTTTGTCCAGCATTTCCGGCAAATAGGTAAACGATTTGCCCAAAATGTTGACAACCTTCTCAAT